>CAZIFP010000095.1:0-9988 GCA_964538105.1 uncultured Bifidobacteriaceae bacterium | reverse complement strand
TCTGGTCGTAGGCGCGCGTGAAAAACGTGGCGAACGTCGAGGCGAACGGCACCTTGCCGCGCGTGCTCAAGCCCATGGCCACGCCGACCATGTTCTGCTCGGCGATGAAACATTCGGTGGAGCGTTCCGGGAATTTCTTGAAAAACTTGTCCGCGAACGTGGAATTTTTCGTGTCACCGTCCACCGCAACAACGCGCAAATCCACTTCGCCGATGCGGGCGAGCGCGGAACCATAAGCTTCGCGCGTGGCGACTTTGTCGCCGAGATTGTAGCTGATCGGCGGATAGCTTGCCGGAATGGCGTTGGCCGGAGCGGGCAGCGCGTTCGGCGCGGGAATCACGACGCCGAGACCGGACTTCGCACTGGGCTGAAGTTCGGCGATGGCCTTTGCAGCCTCCTCCATGTTCAGCGGTTTGCCGTGCCAGCCGTCCTTGTCCTGCAAGAATGAAACGCCCGCGCCCTTGTAAGTTTTGGCGATGATGGCCAGCGGCTTATCGTCTAGACCGACGCCGCCGAGCACTTCCGCAATTTCCTCGATGTCGTGGCCGTCAATATCCTCGACGCGCCAGCCGAACGCTTCAAAGCGGTCGCGATAAACTCCGATGTTATGGCCGAACGCCGTGGCTTCGCTCTGGCCGAGCCGGTTGGCGTCAACAATGGCGATCAAATTGTTCAGCTTGTAATAACCCGCAAGCGACGCGGCTTCCCAGACGGCGCCTTCGGCGATTTCGCCGTCGCCGAGCAGGACGTAAGTGTTGTAATCCAGTTTGTCCAATCGCGCGGCCCGTGCCATGCCGACGCCAACGCCGAGACCCTGGCCGAGCGAACCGGTCGCCACGTCGGCGAACGCGAGGCGCGGCGTGGGATGACCTTCGAGTTCGCTGGTGAACTGCCGGAGTGTCAGCAATTCAGGAATCGGCACAAAACCATTTTCCGCCCACGCGGAGTAAAGCAGCGGCGCGGCGTGGCCTTTGGATAAAATGAAGCGGTCGTTGTTGTAAAAGTGCGGGTTCTTCGCGTCGTAACGCATCTGGCCGAAAAACAACGTGGCCACGAGATCCGCCGCCGAGCAGCAGGAAGTCGGATGGCCGCTGCCCGCCGCCGTGGTCGCCTCGATGGAATGGATGCGCAGTTGGTTTGCGATGCCCTTCAAAAGTTCAGTATCAGTGTCAATCATTGAACGTGCAGTCTAGTCGAGGAGCGGCGAAAGCCAAGAATGAAAATCGTCGCGAACCAAAAATTACTGTGGCAGGACGTGGCCGGGAACGGAGCAGGCGGGCAACTCGTCCACGGCATTGATTGAATAGGTGCCGCCCGACGGACAAATCGGAAAATTTCCGTCCTTGAAATAAGGCATGAGATCCTGCGCCGTCGGGACGGCGTCGGCGGATTTGTTTTTTTCCAGCGCCCACTGCTGCTTGGCCGCGTCAATCTGGCGGAGGTTGTTGATACAGGTATTGCGGTCGGATTCCGCCTGGGTTGGTGCCGGGGCTGGTGGAGGGGCTGATTCTGCTGCATGAGCCTGATTGTCATTTGCCGCGCGGAAAGCCTGGTTTTCATCAGCCAACTGCTGCAACTGCGCCTGCTGCTGCTGGGCGTAGGCGCTGGTGGCTTTCAACTGCTGGGTCAATTTCTGGTTCGCCGCCTGCAACTGCGTGACCTGGTTGCGCAGGCGTGGCAAATCCTGGTTGTCCGCGCGCAACTTGGAAATTTCCGCGCCCTGCAAACCGGCGTCGGAATTCTGGAGCGAATCCACCTGCGTTTGCAAATCGTCCGCGCGCTGCTTTTGGGTCTGCACTGAAACCTGCAACGCCTCTTTTTGCCGGAGCGCGGAGAAAAGAAAAATCTCGCTGGCGAGAAACGCCACGACCAGCAGCCAGACCATCCACTTGTTCAATTTCATGGGTGCGACTGTTTTCGTCCTTTTGGGAACGGAGGTCAAACACCAAATGAAACGAAATGCCGGCGGGTTCGCGGCCAGTAAGAATTGGAAGCGGCGGTTCGTCCTGATTCACCTTCGCCCGCCGGACTGATTTTCCAGCGCCCGTCTCGGTTGAGATCCCGCCATGAACAACGGCCTTCAAACGGTCAAAAAGGAATTTGGCGACGGCCTTTCAAGAGTTCAGTTCACAAGTGGAGCCGGAAAAAGCATCCGGTGTTGGTCTCCGGCAGGATGATCACATTGCAATTGCTGACTGCGGAGGGCGTGGTGTTCAGTGGCGTCCACGAACCCGACGCTAGATCCGCGCAGGATTCGGCCAAATAATTGGATGCCCAGCCGGGATAAATCAGGGCGCAGTTCCCGCCGTAAGAACCGAAGGTGATCGCCAGCGAATTGGTTCCCGCCGTCGCCAGGGAATTGTGAGCGATGAGATAATTGACCTGGTCATTGATGGAACCGATGACCGGATTTACGGCGCTGACGATGTTGGTGGTCGACACGTTGTAAGGATTGCCGACGATGGCGGTAGTCGAAGTCTGGCTGAAGGCACCGTTTTCAATGTGACCAGCCAGATGGCGGAGAAAGCTGACGTCATTGCTGGCGGTAATTGACAGGTCATACCAGCCGTTGTTGCTGGCGACGGCGGGGAATGTCTGGTTGGTGGAACTGACGGGCGGCAGGAAATAAATCCATGAGCCGCCGGGAATCAGATTGTTGGTGATGGTAAAACTGGCCGGATTCGCGCCCGGATTCAGCAATTCCACCGTGATGGTGCCGCCAACGGGATCAATCACGGAGGCGGTTTCAATCTGGTTGCAATCACTGTTGACGTTGCCGGCAAACCGGCGCTGAAAGCCGTTCGGGCCGTAGCAGGTAAAGTCATATTGTCCGCCGGCACCGGACGGAATCAAAAACGAATCGTTCACCAAACCGCCGGGCGGCGCATCATATTGCCACGGCCCGTCGGTCCGGCTGGCATTCGGGTAAATGGAAAAATGCACCGCAGCGGTTCCGGCGTTGGTCATCGAAATGAATAATCGGTTGCTGAAGCAATCCGTCTGGCAGAAAGCATCGGGCTGGTAGGGCAGCGGGCAGGCGGTGCGCGTTCCAGATTCCTGAACCGGCAGCAATTGATCCGCCGGGACGGCCGGAGTGACCACGGTGAAATTTCCCGACAGGTTGAGCGGCAGGTTGGGAATGCTGGTATCCGGGTCGGCAAAGTTAAACGCCGACGTCAGGTCGCCGCAGGTCTGCCGGCGCCAGGCGCTGATGTTTGGTTCCTGCACGCCGGTCCAAGTTTCGAGGAAGCGGATGATGGAAGTGTGATCAAACACCTGCGAGCAAACCCGGCCGCCGCGCGTCCACGGTGAAATGATGAGCATGGGCACGCGGATGCCCAGCCCGAGCGGCGAACCGTTGACAAATTCATTGGTCGTTCCGGGCGGCGGAACCGGCGGCGGAACATGATCAAAAAATCCGCCGTTCTCGTCATAGGTGATGATGAACACCGTGGAGTTCCACACTGCCGGGTTCGCGGCCAGCGCGGTCATGATACTTTGCACGAACTGCTCGCCGGTCTCGATGGAATACGGCGGATGTTCGGACACGCTCAAGTCCGTCGGGATGATCCAGGAAACCTGCGGTAGCGTGCCGTTGGTGGCGTCGGCGGCGAGGGCGGCGACCACGTCGTTCACCTCGGCCATGCCCCGGTCATAAAGCGGATTGCCGGGGCTGGCATTCATGAATGGGGCGAACCATTGCAACGCGTCGCCGAACCAGTCCCCATTCGGCCGGTAAACTTTCCAGCTCACGCCCGCAGCCTGCAATCGTTCAGGATAAGTCGTCCAACTGTAACCGCCGGACGGAACGTCATTGCCCAAGACCGGGCCGCCGCCGGTGCCGTTCGGATCAATCATGCCGGTGAACAAATAAATCCGGTTGGGAAAAGTCGGCCCGGTGAACGAACAAAAGTTGTCGTCGCAAATGGTGTAGGCATCGGCAAGGGCATAATAAAAGGACAGATTCGTGCGGGTGTAATAGGCCATCGTTTCGGAGCCTTTGTTTGGGATCCATCCGTTCCACCAGCCGTTGTTCCAGGCATTCAAACCATCCTCTTCGCCGTGACCAACGTCGCTTATGCACGCATTCGTCACCTGAAACGGCAGGACGTAACTGCCGCCATTCGGCTGGAACAGGTCGGACGCAGCATTTTGAAACAACAGGATATTGGGATCATTGAAACCACGAACACCGTGCAGCGTGCCGAAATAATGGTCGAACGAGCGGTTTTCCTGCATCAGGATGACGACGTGCTGCACGTCTTGGATGGTTCCGGTGGCAGCACGGGCGCAGGGTTGGTTGCAAAAAATGGAAACCAAAACGAGAATCACAGACATCCACCGCGCCATCGCGCTTGATACCGTCCGGATGATTTCTGCTGACGTTGAAGCAGACAAAGAGGCCGCCTGGAATTCTTGACTCCTATTCATGGGAACATGACCCCGAAACTAACCCGATCCCACCCGTTCCGACACATGCCCTTTGGGGCAGGCATGGCAGAACGGCATCATCAGTTATAAATCAAAAACACGGCGAGGTGCTCATTCAAGTGAAGAGTGGTGCGCGCGGCGGGAGTTGAACCCACAACCTTCGGCTTCGGAGACCGACGCTCTATCCAATTGAGCTACGCGCGCGACACCGGCTACACGTTACCGGCCGGCGCGCTTCCGCTCAAATCAATTTGCGCGCGAAAATAAAAAAGGGACGGCCCAAGGCCGTCCCCGTGTTCGTGGAGTTCCCCGATCAGTTTTGCGGCGGAGGTGTGCCTGCGGGCGGCGGGCCACCGGCACCACCTCCGGGCGGACGGTTGCCGCGCGCATGTTTAACCAGTTCCTGCCACTTGGTAAATTGTTCCGGCGTCAGCAACGCCTTCATTTGCGTGGCGGTATTTTCCTGAATCTCCTTGGCCTTCGCCTTTTTATCTTCCGGCGTCAGGCTGGTGTCTTCGCGCAAGTCCTTCATTTTTTCCCGCGAGCTTTTCATGATCTCCTGAAACTTGGGCTTCTGGTCATCGGTCAGGTTCAATTCCTTGGCGATGTCATGGCGGCCGCCTTTCATGGCCGGGGGCGGGGTGTTGGTGGATTCCTGCGCACGCAGCGCCGAACTCCCGGCGAGCAAGGCACCGGCCGCCAGCGCGGCAATTAACAATGTTTTCGTTGATTTCATATATTTCGTTTTCGATTTGTTTTGATTCCGCCGCTTTTTAGTCCGGCGTGATATGAGGTCAGACGCCGGCAACTCCGGAAGGTTACAGCCCGCACATGATTTTAGCCGCCGCGCTGACCGTCTTTTCAATGTCTACCGGCGTGTGCGCCGTCGAAATAAATCCCGCCTCGAACTGCGACGGTGCAAAATAAAATCCCGCATCCAGCATTCCGTGGAAAAATTTCTTGAACCGCTCGCGGTCGCTGTGCATCGCGTCGGCCACGTTGTGAACCGGCGCGCCCGTGAAGTAAGTGCAAAACATCGAACCGCACGAATTGATTTGCACCGGCACGCTGGCGGATTTCGCGGCGTCCTTCATGCCGGCGGCGAGTTGTTCGCCGAGTTTTTCCAGTTTGGCATACGCGCCGCTCGCCTCCAGCTCCTCCAGATTCGCGAGGCCCGCCGCCATCGCCAGCGGATTGCCGCTCAACGTGCCGGCCTGATACACCGGCCCCAGCGGCGCGAGACAATCCATGATTTCCGCCCGCCCGCCAAACGCACCGACTGGCAAACCTCCGCCGATGACCTTGCCAAACGTGGACAAATCCGGCGTGATGCCAAACCGCTCCTGCGCGCCGCCGCGTGCGAGCCGGAAGCCGGTCATCACCTCGTCGAAAATCAGGAGCGCGCCGTGCGCCTTGGTGATCTCGCTCAAAAATTCCAGATAGCCCGGCTTCGGCAGATAAAGACCGGCGTTGCCCGGCACCGGCTCGACGATGATGCCGGCAATTTGATTTTGATTCGCCGCGAAACAAGCCTTCACCGCCTCGACATCATTGTAAGGCAGAACAATTGTGTGCTGCGTGAACGCCGGCGGCACGCCCGCGCTGTCGGGCTGACCGAACGTCAGCGCGCCGCTGCCCGCGCGCACCAACAGCGAATCCGCGTGGCCGTGATAGCACCCGTCGAACTTGATGATTTTGTCGCGCCGCGTGAACCCGCGCGCCAGCCGGATCGCGCTCATGCACGCCTCCGTGCCGCTGCTCGTCATGCGGATTTTTTTCACACTCGGCACCCGCTCGCAAATCATTTTCGCCATCGTGACTTCGAGCGGATTGGGAATGCCGAAGCTCGTGCCGTGGTCGGCGGCGGCCTTGACGGCGGAAATTATTTTCGGATGCGCGTGGCCGAGAATGGCCGGGCCCCAAGTGCCGACGTAATCAATCAGTTCGTTGCCGTCCACGTCCCAGATTTTTGAGCCGCTGGCGCGGTTGACGAAAAACGGCTGGCCGCCCACGGCGCGAAACGCGCGCACGGGCGAATTGACGCCGCCGGGAATATATTTCAACGCCTCGGCAAAAAGTTTTTCGGATTGGTCACGATTCATGGGATAAAATTAACAACGAAGCCGCCGGGAAAAAAGCAGAATGCAAACGCGGCTGGCCGCCGTGGGCGCGGCGGGTCAGGGTCCGTATGCCGGCCCGATCTCGAAACGCGCGACGTAATCTTCAGGCTGACTAACACGGCACAAACGGCGGACGGAGCAATCTGTCCGCCGGTTTGTTTTCCGGGTTGTGCTGCGAGCACGGTTGCCAATAAACTCGCACCATGCAAGCCAGCTTCCACTCCCGCCGGAATTTTCTCAAGACCACCGCCCTCGCCGCCGCCAGCCTGCCGTTCATCGGCGGCCTGTCGTCGTGCGCCCGCGCCGCCGAGCCGGGCCGGAAAATTAATTTCGCCCTCGCTGGACTCGGCAGTTTGAGCACCTACCAGATCGCACCGGCGTTGCAGAAAACAAATTATTGCAAATTGGCCGGCATCATCACCGGCACACCTGCGAAGGCCGAACATTGGAAGGCGCAATACAACATTCCCGACAAGAACATTTACAGCTACGACACGATGGAAAAAATGGCGGACAATCCCGACATTGATGTCGTCTATGTCGTCACGCCCAACGCGCTGCACGCGGAGCACGCGGTCAAGGCGGCGAAGGCCGGCAAGCACGTCCTGTGCGAAAAGCCGATGGAGGTGTCTGTCGAAAAATGCCAGCAGATGATTGATGCGTGCAAGCAGGCCGGACGGCAGCTCGCCATCGCCTACCGGCTGCATTTTGAGCCAAACAATCTGGAATGCGTCCGGCTCGCGCGCGAAAAAGTTTTCGGCGATTTGAAATTGATCGAGGCGGACTTCGGATTTCGCATCGGCGATCCGACCCAATGGCGGCTCAACCGCGCGCTATCCGGCGGCGGACCGCTCATGGACGTAGGCATTTATGCGCTACAGGCAACGCGCTACCTTTCCGGCGAGGAGCCGGCCTGCGTTTCGGCGATCACGACCGTGACCGATCCGGCGAAGTTCAAGGACGTGGAGGAATCCATCGCGTGGAAGATGAAGTTTCCCAGCGGAGTTCTCGCGAGTTGCAACAGCACCTACAATTTCAAAGACATGGATCGTTACAAGGTGTTCGCCGAAAATGGCTGGTTTGAACTGGAACCGGCCTACGTTTACGGCGGCATCCACGGCCAGCGCAGCGACGGCGAACAAATCCATTTCCCGTCCATTGACCAGTTCGCTGCCGAGATGGACGATTTCGCGCAGTGCATCCTAAACAACCAGCCGACCAAAGTGCCGGGCGAGGAAGGTCTGCGCGACGTGAAAATCATGATGGCCATTTACGAAGCGGCCAAAACCGGGAAAACGGTGAATCTGATTTAGCGTTCGGCAACGCCAAAATTATCTCCGCAGAAACGTGTCCGCCAGCGAACCTTTTTCCGTGCGAATGACCATGCCGGTGTTCACATTATGCCGCGCGAACCAGCCGTCGCTGGTCTCCAGCACAAACTGGATGTTGTCCGTCGCGGCCAGCACCGGATTCGTGTCATTCTTTTCCAAGTGATGAATTTCCTGGATTACGCCGTCGGGCGTGATGTAGGCGCAGGAGATGGATTCGGGACAATTCTTCATCCAGAAGGACGCGCGTTGCGGCACCTGCAGCACAAACAGCATCGAGTCGGTGTCCTGGATGTTCGTGCGATACATCATGCCGGTCATTTCCTCCTTTTCGGTTAGCGCCAGCTCGGCGTCCAAGGTTTCCGCGCCGAGATAGATTTTCATCGTCTGCAGTTTCGGCTGCGCCTGCTTGGGCAGGATGTCGTCAATGGACTTTGGCGCGACGACGGTTTCGGTTTTTTTGCAACCGGCCAGCAGAACGGCAACCAGAAGCAGCGCGAGAAGTTTTGTCAGTTTCATAATTTTTCAAACCGCGGTCCAAGCTTTTACTGGAAAGACACCGCAACTGCCAGATTTGTATAAAAATCCGCCAAATCGAATCATCATCCGACGACGGTGCGGCAACGGTTTCAGTTTTTTGCAGCCGGCCAGCAGAACGGCACCCTGCAACAGCGCGAGCAGATTTGTCAGTTTCACGCAGGCAGCTTGCCGAATGCACCGGAATTTTTCAACAAAACTGCGCACAACATTGGAACTTGAAACCCGCCATTGATTTCAGCCGCAACTGCGGTGATAATGCCTGAAGTAAATTGATCGAATCACATGTTATGAGTTCTGAACTGAAAATCCTGGCCCGCGACGTGGAGGCGTCGGTGGTTCCCGTCGGCACCAAGGTCACGCTGCAAAAGGGCGAACAGGCGCACATCACGCAATCGCTCGGCGGCAGCTATACCGTCATCGTCAACGGCAATATGTTCCGCATCGCGGAAAAAGACGCCGACGCGCTCGGCCTCGAGGTGTCGGCTGCGCCCGCAACCACCGCCGCTCCCGGCGGCTCGCTCACGCAGGATGAGCTGGAAAAGAAAGTCTGGGAATCGCTCAAGACCTGTTACGACCCGGAAATTCCCGTCAACATCGTGGACCTCGGACTGATTTACGACTGCCATCTTACGCCCATCGGCGCGGACAATTACAAGGCCGACGTGAAAATGACACTGACCGCGCCCGGCTGCGGCATGGGGCCGGTGCTGGCGCAGGACGTGCAGAACAAGCTCATCTCGCTTGAACCGATTGACGAGGCGAACGTGGAACTCGTCTGGGACCCGCCGTGGAACCAGGGCATGATGACCGAGGCGGCGAAGCTGCAACTGGGATTGCTGTGAGGTTTCAATAAGGAAACCAAGAAGTCAGGAGAAAATTGCTTCATGATTTCATGGCTTCCTAATAAAATTCTGCAATGACCGACTGGACATCATTACGAAAAGATTTTCCGATTCTCGATCAGCAAGTCCACGGCAAGCCGCTGGTTTATTTCGACAACGCCGCCACGTCGCAGAAACCGCGCGCGGTGATTGACGCGCTCGTCCATTACTACGAACACGACAACGCCAATGTCCACCGCGGCATACACGAGTTGAGCAACCGCTCGACAAACGCCTTTGAAGCTGCGCGGGCTCGTGCCGCAAAATTCATCAATGCAAAATCTGCCGACGAAATCGTTTTCACGCGCGGCACCACTGAAGGCATCAACCTCGTCGCCAGTTCGTGGGGAACAAAAAATCTCAAGCCCGGCGACGTGATTTTGCTCACGGAAATGGAGCATCACAGCAACCTCGTTCCGTGGCAGTTGCTCGCGCAAAAAACCGGCGCGAAAATTTCCTACCTTCCCGTCACCGGCGACGAAGGTTTGCTCGATTTGTCCAAGCTCGATTCGCTGCTGACAAAGCAGGTGAAGATTTTCTCGATGGTTCACATTTCCAATTCGCTCGGCACGTTGAATCCCGTCGCCGATCTTTGCGCCCGCGCGCGCATTCTCGGCATCGTCACGCTCGTGGACGGCGCGCAAAGCGCCGGGCATCTGCCCGTGGATGTGCAGGCCATCGGCTGCGA
>CAZIFP010000094.1:0-10123 GCA_964538105.1 uncultured Bifidobacteriaceae bacterium | reverse complement strand
TCGCGGCGTGAACTTGGTTGTCGGCTGTTTCCTTCAGCGCCTGAATCACCAGTTCACGTTCGACGGCGGGAATGATTTTTAATTTCGGATCACGCCTGGCCCATTGAAATAACTGGCGCGCCAGCGCGGCGGCGTCGGTCGTGGCAGCATTGCCCGCGACGCCAGCGGTTGCGGAAAGCGGCGTCGCGCCGCTGCCACCCTGGCCGGAAATTTCCGGTGGCAGGTCGCCCAGCAATATCGCGTCGCTCTTGGCCATGACGATCGCGCGGCGGACGGCGTTCTCCAGCTCGCGGACGTTGCCGGGCCAGTGATATTTTTCGAGCGTCTTGATGACGCTGGCAGCGATGGATTTCGGCTGCTGCTGCTGTTCGCGCGAAATCTTCTTCAGAAAATAATTCACCAGCAGCGGGATGTCGTCGCGCCGGTCGCGCAACGGCGGGATGTGGATGCGCACGACGTTCAGCCGGTAAAACAAATCCTCGCGGAATTGTTTCGCGGCGACGGCGGCTTCGAGCGGCTTGTTGGTCGCGGCGATGACGCGCACGTCGGCCTGGATCGGCTGGTTGCCGCCGACGCGCTCGAACGTGCCGGATTGCAGCACGCGGAGAATCTTCGTCTGTGTCGCCGGCGTCATGTCGCCGATTTCGTCGAGGAAAATCGTGCCGTGATTGCATTGCTCAAATTTGCCGATGCGCTGCAAAGTCGCGCCGGTGAACGCGCCGCGTTCGTGGCCGAAAAGCTCGCTTTCCAAAAGCTGTTCGGGAATCGCGGCGCAGTTGATGGCGAGAAACGGTTGCGCGCTGCGCTGGCTGTGGCTGTAAATCGCGCGGGCGACGAGTTCCTTGCCGGTGCCGCTTTCGCCAGTGACGAGCGCAGTGGCGTCGCTCGCGGCGACCTGGCCGATGAGCTTGAAGACCTGCTGCATTCCCTCGGTGCGGCCGACGATGCCGAGTTCGTAGTCGGCCGATTCCAGCATCGGCTCGTAAGAGACGACCTGCTTCATGTCGCGCGCGGCCTTGAGCGCGTTGCCGACCAGTTCCTTGATTTTCACTGCGTCGAATGGCTTGAGCAGATAATCATACGCGCCGAGTTTCATCGCCTCGATGGCGGTCTGCGTCGTGCCGTAGGCGGTCATCAAAATGACCAGCAGCTTGGGGCTGGTGGCGCGGATGCGGCGCAGGGTTTCGAGGCCGTTCATGCCGCCCATGCGCACGTCCATCAGCACGAGGTCGGGCTTGAATTTGGGAATGACCTTCAATCCCTCTTCGCCGCTCGACGCGGTGGCGAACTCGATTTCCGGCGATTCAAGAATCCGCTGGAACGAATACCGCACGTCCTCTTCGTCATCAATCAACAACAGCTTGCTCATTTGCACGGTCAGAATAGCGGATTCCGGCGAAAGAAATAGCGAATTTTGACGCGCAATTTTGAAATTGTGTTAATTGGGCGGCGGGTGCAATGTTTCTACCGTTCCCAATTCAACCAAAATCATTATGAAGAAAAAACTTTTGCTCGGCATGTTAACACTGCTGGCCGGCTCGCTGCTGGCGGCGGACTCCAGCCCGAAGGACGAAGTGAAAAGCGCGGCGGCGGCGCTCAGCGGCCAGACCAATTATTCCTGGCATCAGACGGTGGAAGTGCCCGCCGATTCGCAGTTCAAGCCCGGCCCGACGGACGGCAAGACAGAGAAGGGCGGTTACACGACGCTGTCCTTTGAATTTGGCGACAACACGACCGAGGCCGTGACCCGGGGCACGAACGGCGTGATCACCACGGACGATGGCTGGCAGACGCTGGCCGAAGCGACGAAAGATAACGGTGACGGCGGATTCAATCCGACGATGTTCCTGGCGCGAATGGTGCAAAACTACAAGGTTCCGGCGGTTGAAGCCGCGAGCCTGGCCGGCGACGCGAAAGAATTGAAGCCGGACGCCGGCGTGATTTCCGGCGACCTGACCGAAGCCGGCGCGAAGGATTTGCTGTCGTTCCGGAGGCGGCGCATAGGCGGCGACGCGCCGACCGTCACGAATCCCAAAGGCTCGGTGAAATTCTGGATCGCGGACGGCAGGCTGGTGAAATATCAATACCACGTTCAGGGCACCGTCAGCTTCAACGGCAACGACCGCGACGTGGACCGCACGACCACGGTGGAAATCAAGGACGTCAACACGACGAAAATTGACGTGGCCGCCGACGCGAAGAAAAAACTGCAGTAAACGGCAGCGCCCCGGTTCCGCAGGCGGCTGCGGAACGTCACGGGGCGCCTAAAATTGAATTGCGTTCGGTTCGCCCTCAGGCGCGACACCGGGGCCGGGTGAAAAATGACCGTGTGGTCTGGAATATCAATCAATCCGCCCACGGAAAACGGATTTCTCCATGTAGGACTCGACCATTCCGATCTCGGGAAATAATTTTTCCATGTCGGAAATTCGATTTCCTATGTCGGAAAACGGTATTCCTGTATCGGAAATTGGCTTTCCTTGTCGGAAAAAGGTTTTCCTACGTAGGAAAATGGCTTTCCTAGGCAGGAAAATGACATTCCCATATCGGAAAAGGGTTTTCCGACATGCCAAAACATGCGGAACAGTCTGAAATCGAGTTATTTGACTCAAAAACACCACAAACCCGGTTTTGGGCAGGGTGCGCCTTCAAAACCGGGCGGGGCGAGTCCGGGGCGGAATTCCTCGAGTTTCATCCCGTGGTCCTGCCCCGGTTTGGCGGACTGAATTGTTTCCTGTAAAAGCCGACGATCTGGATGTCCGCGCCGGTGTTGCAGTGAATAACGACATTGGATTCGGGTCGAGTGAATTATGCGCCATTCATTATTTGACCTTGGTTCGGCCATGTCCTAAAATCAACACTCTTTCTTATATGAAAATTGTTGTTTGTGATCCGATTTCGTCCAAAGGGATTGCGCTGTTGCAGCAACGTCCCGAATTCAATGTCGTCGTCCTGCCCAAACGGTTGTCCGAAGCGGAACTGCTGCCCATTGTCGCCGACGCCACCGCGCTGGTGGTGCGCTCGGAAACGAAAGTGACCAAGAAAGTCATCGAGGCGGCGAAGCAGTTGCGCGTCGTCGGCCGCGCCGGCGTGGGCGTGGACAACGTGGACATCGAGGCCGCCACGCAACACGGCACGGTGGTGATGAACACGCCCGGCGGCAACACGGTGACGACGGCAGAATTGACCTTCACCATGCTGCTCTCGCTCGCTCGCAAGGTGCCGCAGGCGCACGCGACGATGGTTGGCGGCAAATGGGACCGGAAATTATTTCAAGGTGTCGAGTTACAGGGCAAAACCCTCGGCGTGCTCGGCATGGGCCGCATTGGCACCGAAGTCGCGAAGCGCGCCATCGCCTTCGGCATGAAGGTTGTCGCATATGATCCGTATCTCACGGAAGACCGCGCGAAAGCCATTGGCGCGGAGTTCGCGCCGGAAGTGGACCATGTTTATCGCGTCGCCGATTTCATTACCGTTCACTTGCCGGTGACGAAGGAAACCAAGGAGATGCTGAACGCCGCCGCGTTCGCCAAAATGAAGCCTGGCGTGAAAATCGTCAATTGTGCACGCGGCGAAATTATTTCAGAAACCGATTTAATCGCCGCGCTTGAATCGAACAAAGTCGCCGGCGCGGCGCTGGACGTTTTCGCGGTTGAGCCGTTGCCCGCCGATCATCCGTATCGCAAGCAGGCGAATTTGATTTTGACGCCGCACCTCGGCGCGAGCACGGAAGAGGCGCAGGAAAAATGCGGCATCGAAGTCGCCGAAGTCATCGCGGGCTATCTGCTGACCGGCGAAGTTCGCAACGCGGTGAATTTGCCATACCTTGACGCGAAGACGTATGAGCAGGTGAAGCCGTATCTGCCGCTGGGCGAGGCGTTGGGCAAGTTGCTCGCGCAGCTCACGCCAGCGAGCGCCGACCGCTTGCACATCACTTACGGCGGCAACGCGCGGCACTTGCCGAACATTGATCCCGTGACGCGCGCGGTTCTGCGCGGCTTTTTGTCCACGAGCAATTTGAAGGACGTGAACAACGTCAACGTCCGCAGCGTGGCGCAGAGCATCGGCATCACGGTCGAGGAAAAAAAATCGGACGAGCCGGTGACATTCAACGAATGGGTCCACGTCCAGGTTTTCAGCAACGGCAAAAAATTGATTTCGGCGGGCGGCACGTTTTTTGGTTCGCCGAACAATCCGCGCATCGTGCGGCTGTTCAGCCAGTCGGTGGAGATTCCGGTCACCGGCACGTTGCTGCTATTAAATAATGCTGACAAGCCGGGCATCGTCGGACTTCTCGGCACGCTGCTCGCGAAACACAAGGTGAACATCGCGAGCATGAGCCTGGGCCGCGACACGGCGGGCGGGCGGGCGTTGACAGTGTTGAGCCTGGACAGCGCGCCGCCGCAGGCCGTGCTGGATGAATTGCAGAAAGACGCTGACATCAGCAATGTGAAAGTGGTAACATTGTGAACTTTATTTGAACTGAATCGAAACCAAACCAATCGAACGAACACATGAACAAGAAAATGAAACTGATTTTTCCCGCCGCGCTCGCCGCGATGATTTTGGGAACCTGCTCCGCTTTGGCGGCGGCCAACCCGTCATCCACCAATGCCGCACCGGCGGTGGCGGACACGAACACGGCGGCAACGACAATGGCGTCCTTGTTCGGCGACCCGGTCATCGCCAAGGGCAAGGGCGTGGAAGTGAAGCAGAGCGCGCTGGACGAAGTCGTGCTCGGCATCAAGTCCGCCGCCGCCGCGCGCAACCAGACGATTCCCCCGCAGCAGTTGATGGGCATCGAAAGCCAGATGCTCAACCGGCTGATCCAGATTCAACTCCTGCTGCAAAAATCCACGGCCGCCGACAAGGCCGCCGGTGAGGCCAAGGCCGAACAGCAACTGACCAACCTGCTGGCCCGCGCCGGTTCGCAGGCGGCGTTTGACCGCCAGTTGAAGGCGGTCGGCATGTCACCGACCGAGTTGCGCACCAAAATCACCCAGGAGGCGACGGCCACGGCGACCTTGACGCGCGAACTCGGCGTCACCATCACCGACGCCGATGCGACTAATTTTTACGCCGCGCATCCAACGGACTTCGAGCAGCCGGAAACCGTCCATGTCCGCCACATTTTGCTGCTGACCATGGATCCGGTGACGCACGCGCCGTTGACCGCCGACCAGATTGCGGCCAAGCGAAAACAGATTGACGACATTTTGAAGCGCGCCAAGGCCGGTGAGGATTTCGCGCTGCTGGCCACACAGTATTCGGAAGACCCCGGCTCGAAGGACAATGGCGGCGATCTGCCGCCGTTCGGCCACGGCGAAATGGTGCCGCAATTTGAAGCTGCTGCGTTTTCCATGAAGACGAACACGATCAGTGATGTCGTCACCACGGATTACGGCTTCCACATCATCAAGCTGCTTGAAATCACGCCGGCCCAGACCGTGCCTTACGCCAAGGTGACCGACAAAATCAAAGATTATCTGGTGCAGCAAAAGACCGAGAAGTTGGCGCCGGTCTATCTGGCCGGCTTGACCAAGGACGCCGATGTTCAAATCCTGGATCCCGACTTGAATGCGGCGGCGGCGGTGCTGGCGGCAGCGGCGTTGACCAACGCACCGGCCATCGCGCCTTGAGCGGCGCGGGGCTTGCCAAATCCGTTTGAACGGGGCATTTTGGACACGTTATGAAAACAAAGACTGGAATCATCGTTCTTGTTGTAATCGCGGTTGGGTTGTTGATTGCCTTGTTCGCCACGAAAAAGCAGGCCGATGACCAGCATGTGAAAGATGCCGCCTCGATCCTGGAATTTTCCAACCAGCTCGACACGGCCACCGTCAACCTGAACGACCAGCGGCAGGTCAACCTGATGTTGACGAACGATCTCGAATCCACCCGCCAGGCGCTGGAATCGGCTTCCAACAATCTGGTGCAAACTTCTGGCGAGCTGGCCGGCGCCAAGACCGAGATTGAAAGCGACATGAACCAGATCACCAACCTGAACGGGCGCATCGGCGATCTGGAAACGCAGAACAAGGCGCTGGACGACCGCGCCACCATGCTCTCGAATAACATCGTCCAACTCGACGCCAAGATCGCCACCACGGAGCAGCTTCTGGCCACGACCCAGACCAACAACGCGTTTCTCGCCACCGAACTGCAAAAACAGATGGCGGAAAAAGCCGAACTGGAGCGCAAGTTCAATGACGTGGACGCTGTGCGCGGCCAGCTTTCAAAATTGCGGACCGAACTGTTCGAGGCCCGCCGGCTGCAATGGATGAACGCGGGGATCAATCTCGACCACCAGCCCAAGGGTGGCGAGCTGTTGATGATGCGTTCCCTCCCGTCCGGCTCGCCGCCGGTGGCCGCGAAGACATCGTCGCCAAAACCTGCGGAGCCTTACGACTTGAATGTGGAAGTTGGCTCGGACGGCTCGGTTCACGTCATCCCGGCGACGCCCAGCTCGCAGGATACCGCCGCCCAGGCCGCTGCGCGTGCGGCCCTGTTGAACGAGATGAACGGCACGAACGCCGCCCACTGACGACGGCCCGTAATTTTTTTTGCCGACCGCCAGCCATGCCGACTTACGAATACGCCTGCAAAAAATGCGGCCACGAGTTTGAGGTCCTCCAGTCCATGTCCGCGAAGCCGCTGGGCATTTGCCCCGAGGAACTTTGCGCCCAAAAAAAATGGGGCCGCGGCAAGGTGACAAAAAAAATCAGCAGCGGCGGCGGATTGCTGTTCAAGGGCAGCGGTTTTTACATCACCGACTATCGCAGCGAAGGCTACAAGCAGTCCGCAAAAAAGGACGTCGCGCCCGCCAAGGCGCCTGCAGGCGACACCAAGCCCGCCCCGGCGAAACCCGCCGCCAAAGCGGACAAGAAATGAAGCCATCGTTGCATCGTTGCACCGTCGCATTGTCACACTGGTTTTACGATTCAACGATTCAACGATTCAACGGTTTCACGTTCTGCCCCGCACTGGTTCTTTGTGCCGTACTTTTTCCCCTGGCCGCCGGCACGCAATTTTCAAAGGCGGATCAGGAACCCACCCGCAGCATTTCCGGCCAGTTCATAGCCAGCGGTCCGGCGCAATTTTCAAGTCTGGCCGGCCAGCCGCGCGTCGCCGCCGACACCAACCTGGTCCGGCTCCAACCGGCGCTGCTGGCGGTTTCCGCCGAGCGCATCAAAGATGAGCTGTATCGACGGCTCGAAATCAGCAAGACCGCGCCCGGGTGCGGACAGGTTTATCTCGTGATCCATCCGGCGCGGTCGCTCGACGAAAACGTCACCATTTTTTCCCGGCTGACGGCCGACGGTGGCACCTATCGCGTGGATCTGCCCGATGTCCTTTCGCATCGCCGGTTTACGCGGGCCATGACCGGTGTGATCCTGCTGGAATATGCGAACCGCCAGACGCAATCGCGTTCCGCCGAAATCCCCGCGTGGCTGGCCGACGGCCTGACGGAGGAAATGCTGGCGGCCGGTGCGCCGGAAACCATTTTGTCGGTGCCGGACAAGGTGGTGAACGGACTGCCGGTCACGCGCATCAACGCCACCGAACGCGGCCCGGATCCGCTGGCCCAGGCGCGGCGCGTGCTGGAACAAGTGCCACCGCTGATGTTTGAGCAGTTGACCTGGCCGGCCGCCTCGCAACTCAGCGGCGACGACGGCGGGGCGTATCGCGCCAGCGCGCAGTTGTTCGTGGATGATTTGTTGAAATTGAAAACCGGCCCGCTCCGTCTGCGCACGATGCTGGAATCGCTGCCGCGCGATTACAACTGGCAGACCGCGTTTCAGTCGGCCTTCCGCGAAATTTTTCCGCGGCCGCTGGATCTGGAAAAATGGTGGGCGCTGCAACTGGCCGACTTCGCCGCGCACGACCGCGGGCCGGGCTGGACGCTGGCGGTCAGCCACGCCAGGCTCGATGAGTTGTTGAGCGTGCCGGTGGAAATGCGCGCGGCTTCAAACAGCCTGCCGGTCCGTGCGGAAATTTCGCTGCAAGCCGTGATCCAAAATCTCGATGCCGCGCACCAGCAGGCGATTCTCCAGGCCAAACTGCGCGACCTGGGACTCGCGGAATTGCGCATGGCTCCGCAGTTGGTGTCCCTGACCGACGGCTACCGCCGCGCGCTGGCCGCTTATCTGGGCGAACCTTTCGTCATCCTGACCGGCCCGCCCCGTTCAAGGCAGATGTCCGCCGTGCCGAAAAAAATCGGCGCCGCCAAAACAGTAAAAATGCTGGATGCGCTCGACGCCCAGCGGCGGGCCATTGAATCAAAGGTCAGGCCGCACGTGTCCGTCCAACCGAGGCTTGAACCCAAATTTTAGCTTGAACGCCGGCGGTTGTGCGCGGTCAACAACTTGACAGGACGAAATTCAAACTTATAGTGCGCTTACTTTAAAATGCAGGCTGAAAATTCACCCACCCACGGCGACGAGCCGCCTGCCGGCGGCTTGTCTTCATCCCTGAAAAAATTCTCCTCCGCCGGACGCGGCTTCTGGCGCGACGTCCCCGACGCCGACTGGAACGACTGGCGCTGGCAGATGAAGCACCGCATCACCACGGTCGAGCAGTTGCAGAAATTTCTGCCCACGCTCACGCCGGAGGAACTGGCCGGCGCCAAGCTCGCGAACACCAAGCTCGCGCTCGGCATCACGCCGTATTTTTTTAACCTGATTGACCCGTCGGATGAACATTGCCCGATCCGCCAGCAGGTCATTCCAAAAATCCAGGAGACGTGCACTGCGTCATGGGAAATGTCCGACCCGTGCGGCGAAGATTCGCATTCGCCCGTGCCCGGACTCGTCCACCGCTATCCCGACCGCGTTTTGTTTTTGGTGACGGACCGCTGCGCGAGCTATTGCCGTTATTGCACGCGCTCGCGGCTGGTCAGCAACGCCAGCGGCTACGATTTCCATCCCGAATTTGACAAGCAGATTGCCTACATCGCCGCGCATCCGGAAATCCGCGACGTGCTCTTGAGCGGCGGCGATCCGCTGCTGTTGAGCGACGAGAAGTTGGAAAATCTGCTGGGCCGGTTGCGCGCGATTCCGCATGTCGAATTTCTGCGCATCGGTTCGCGCATCCCGACCTTTTTGCCGCAGCGCATCACGCCGGAACTGTGCGCGATGCTGAAAAAATTTCATCCGCTTTTCATGAGCATCCACTCGAATCATCCGCGCGAGCTGACCGCTGAAGTGCGCGACGCGCTAGGCCGGCTCGCCGACGCCGGCATTCCGCTCGGCAACCAGAGCGTGTTGCTCAAGCACGTCAACGACGATGCGGAGGTGATGAAGGCGCTCATGCAAAAACTTTTGATGTGCCGCGTGAAGCCGTATTACCTCTACCAGTGCGACCTCATCGCCGGCTCCGCGCACCTGCGCGCCAGCGTGGCGAAAGGTCTGGAGATCATGGAAAAGTTGCGCGGCCACACCACCGGCTACGCCGTGCCGCAATACGTCATTGACGCGCCCGGCGGCGGCGGCAAAGTGCCGATCAATCCCGAATATGTTTTGTGCCGCAACGCAGGCCGCGTGCTGATCCGCAACTTCGAGGGAAAAGTTTTCGAGTACCCCGAAAATGGCGAGGGCAAACCCTGCAACCCGCCGCCGAAGGAAATCGTGGAGCCGGAACTGGTTTAAGGAAATCAGTTTTAGCCGATTCTCATCCACGCCGTTTTCAAATGCGCCTGTTCAGCGCGGCTGATGAGAAAATCCGGAGGCTGAGTTTTCATGCGCTTGCGCCCGTAGCCGTTTATGTTAGTTTCAAAATATGAGCGCCAGTGAATTGGTCGAGCAAATTGAAGCCCTGCCGGAGCGGGAACGCGCGGAAGTCATCGAACAACTGACGCGCGTGCGCCGAAATGGATGCCTGAATCGTTCCGCGAAGGCATGGCGGACATCGCCGGCGGTCGAGTGGTGGATTTAGACAAGGCGCTGGGCAAGCCGTTCCCGCAGGAATGAAATACCGGTTTCAGGCGTCGCGCTCGTTCTGGAAAAGTTTCACCAAATTGCCGGAACGGCAGCAGGCTTTGGCCAGGACCGTCTTCAAGATTTTCAAGGACAATCCGTTCGACCCGCGATTGCGGACGCACAAAATCAACAGCCTGTCGGCCTAT
>CAZIFP010000093.1:0-10145 GCA_964538105.1 uncultured Bifidobacteriaceae bacterium | reverse complement strand
GCCAGCGTGCCGACGCGCACAAACTGGTGCACGAGGCAGTTGCCGGAAATGAACGCGCGATCCTGCACCGTCACATGGCCGCCGAGCAGCGCGCCGTTGGCGATGATGACATGGTCGCCCAGTTGGGAATTGTGGCCGACGTGGGCGTTCGCCATCAGAAAATTATGCGAGCCGATGACAGTTTCGCCATCCGCCGTGGTCGCGCGGTGCACCGTGAGGTGTTCGCGGAAAACATTGTGGTCGCCGATGCGCACGCGCGTCGGTTCACCGTGGTATTTCAAATCCTGCGGCGCGTCGCCGATGACGCAGCCGGCGTGAAAGGTGTTGTGCGAACCGATTGTGGTGATGCCGGTCAGATAAACGTGAGGCCCGACGATGCAGTGTGCACCGAGTTCCACGCCCGCGTCAATCACGGCGAACGGCCCGACGATGACGGTGCCTTCCAGCTTCGCCTGCGGATGAACGATGGCGGTCGGATGAATCATTTTGCAGCCACAGATTCACACAGATTGTCGCCGATGGAAAATGATTTTAGCAACGCAAAATCTCTTGGCCGCGGAATCAGCATCCCAATCTGGATTCAATTAACGAGTGACAGGATTAAGATTTAACAAATTGTCGGCTTGCGTGGATGGTTTCAATGATTTAGAAACAACGGAGTCAGGAAGGTTTTATGGCGAATTACACCATCATCGGCGGCGACCTGAAACAATACGGCCCGGTCACGGCGGACGACGTGCGCCTGTGGATCGCCGAGGGACGGCTCGGCGAAAAATCCCTCATGAAGGTCGAGGGCGAAGCGGAGTTCCGCATGCTGGAAACATTTCCCGAGTTCGCCGGCGCATTTGCGCTGAAAGCTCCGGCGTCCGAAGCGCCGCCGGCTTTTGACGATCCGGCCGGCGGCTCGACAATTTCAGACCGCGACTACGAACTGGATCTGGGTGGATGCTTCAGCCGTGGGTGGATACTGGTAAAAAATAATTTTGGCACCTTGTTTGTAAGCTCGCTGCTCTTGGTTGTGCTTGGCATTGCATTTTTCAGTGCGCTAGGTCTGATTGTTTCGGCCATTGTCCCCCAACGGCTGGAGAGCATCGCCTCATTTAAGATCGGTTCCAATTTTTTTCTGTCTGCGGTGAGCGCGTTGGTCTTGGGGCCGCTCGCCGGCGGGTTGTATTTGGTTTTTCTCAAGACCATTCGCGGCCAGCCGACGAGCGTCGGCGATATTTTTGCAGGATTCCATAAATCGTTTGCACAACTTTTTCTTGGCTACCTTGTCGTGGTGATGGTCACCGGCTTGTGTATGGCTCCGTTCAATTATGTCAATACCGTGAAGCTGGCTCCGCTGCTGGCGCAGATGCAAAACGCAGCGCCCGCAGACATCCAAAAAATTTCTCCGCAACTCATGGCCGCCCTGGCCAGCAGTCTGCCCATCCTGCTCATCTGCATGATTCCGGTTACCTATTTGTCGGTGAACTGGCTGTTCACGCAATCGCTCATAATTGACAAGCAGATGGATTTTCGCACCGCCATGAAGACGAGCTGGAAAAAGGTGCATAAACATTGGTGGCAAGTTTTTGGGCTGTTAGTCATCACGGGATTGCTTAACGTCGCCGGCTTTTGCCTCTGCTGTGTCGGTCTTCTGTTTACGATTCCGATTGGCATCGCGGCGCTGATGTTTGCCTATGAAACTATTTTCGCCGAGGGGCAAACCGCTTAGTCGCGCCACGGCCCGCAACGCCGCGCTCCTCAACCTGCTCGCCACGCCCGGCCTCGGCTCGCTGCTGGCCCGGCGCTGGATTGCGGGCGGCGGACAACTCGCCCTGGCGCTCATCGGATTCACGCTGTTTTTGGTCTGGTTCGTCAAACAAATGACCCAGTTTTACGGCCAGATCAGCGGCAATGTCGAAGTGCGCCCGATCGGCAAATTTTTGGTGGCCGGCCTGATTTTGTTTGCCCTCGCGTGGCTCTGGTCGGCGCTGACCAGTTTCAGCCTGATGCGCGAGGCATCGGCGGACAAACAGCGCTCGCTCGAAAATTTTGCCGCGCCGCCCGTGCAAAAACTCGCCGAGGTAAAAATCCTTCCCGCGCTCGCCACGATTCCAAACTGGCAGTTGAACGAAGGGAAAATCACGCGAACTTTTCAGTTCAAGGATTTTCCCGCCGCGGTCAAATTTGTGGAGGTCGTCGCCGCGCTCGCCGAGCAGGCGTGGCATCATCCGGACATAGACATCCGCTGGAACAAGGTGACGCTCACGCTCACCACGCACGACGCCGGCGGCCTGACGGAAAAGGATTTTGCTCTCGCAAGGCAGTTTGACGCGCTGTCACTTCGCTGACGCGCGCGGCAGCCGGCCTATCCAGATGCCGCTGACGCCGTAGTTCCATTCGAGCTGCGGGATGTGTGGCGGGCTGCCGCCGTTGCCGCGAATCACCAGCCGGTCGGCGGGCCGCATCTTTTCCACCCACGGCGTGTAGGCTTTGGCGTCGCCGAAATTCCATCCCACCTTGTGAAAAACGTCAAAATCCTCCGCCGGCATGAATGTTGGGTCAAAACCGAGGATGTATTTCCAACTGGCGTTCGGATTCTTAAAAAACGTCTGGTAAAAAATCGTCATGTCGGCGGAATAGAGAATGCCGCCCGGCTCCGGCATCCAGCCGTCAAGCTCGGGATGTTCCTTCACCGAGAGAAACTGCCACGTCAGGCTGCTGGTCCAGCGGCTGTTCAAATCGCTCGTCACGCAGAAAAAAGTGGCGGCCGCCAGAATCAGCGTCAGCAGCAGGCGGCGAAATGAGTCCGCCGCGAATTTGGCGAGCAGGAGAAATTGGATTTCCGTCGCGATCAAAACCATGAGCGCCGGCCAGCCCCAGTCTTCCCAAAACCGGCTGACGCGGAAACCGAGAATCCAGCTGCCGCACACGAGCCAGAACGCCGGATTTTTGGCGAGTGCCGGTGCCGTGGATTTTGTGAGCAACCGCAATCCCACCAGCGCGCCGACAATGATCACCGCCAGAATATCGCCGCCGAACGGCTGCAGTTCCGTCACTTCCGTCCGGTTGGTCGCGTGCTGGCCGACGGAATGAAACGCCATCGTCACCGCTTCCGAAAGATAATCCGCCGAATGTCCCGTTAGCAGCGCGGCGGAAAAAACTCCCGCCACCCACGCGCCCGCGAGCAGCAGCGCCCAGCGGAACTGGCCCGCGAAAAAAAACGCGCCAACCGGCAGCAGCCACAAATACCAGACACCGTGAACGAACGCGCTAACGGCAATCAGCGCCGCGAACAGAGAAAAATTGCGCCAGTTGGGCCTGCCATTTTGCGCCGTGAACAAAATCGTCATTAGCACCGTGATGCTTAAAATAAACGGGCGTCCGAGCAGGAAGCGTTGCGGCAGATCCGAGACGACCATCGCGGCGAGCAGCACGACCAGCCAGGCTTCGGGCCGCTTGAGCTGCGGCAGCATCGCGCCATTCACGATTAGAAACAGCACCACGACCGCGAAGATCACCAAACTTTCCGTGCCCCAGTTGGTGGCGCGATGCACCGCACCGAGGATTTCGTGCCAGCCGAGATTGTGGTCAATTTTGAAAGTGTCGCCGACGACGAGAATGTCCGGCCACGGTTTGCCGCTCACGGCCTTAGCCGCATGCCGCAGCGCGTCGTCGGCGGGCAGGTAGCCGAGGCCGACGATTTTCAGCGGGATGACGAGGATGACCAGCGCGACGAGCGCCCAGACCACGAGCGGGACGTAGCGGCGGAATTTTTCGGGCAGTTCAAATTCAAACATGGCGCGCGGCGGTTTCGCCAATCAAAACACCACCGGCACGCCTTCGTCGAGAATTTTTATCTGTCGTGTCAGGTTTTGCTCCCGGGCAATCTGCCGGAGCCAGCGGGGTGGCTCGTCCAGATCCTCAAACGACAGCTTGAACGTGCCATAATGCATCGGCACAAACCATTTCGCGCCGAGTTCCTTGAACGCCTTCACCGCCTCGTCCGGCCCCATGTGGACGCGGCGGAAGGATTCGGGAAAATACGCGCCGATCGGCAGCAGCGCGATTTCCGGCGCGAGTTTTTTTCCGATGAGCTTGAACCCGTCAAAATACGCGCTGTCGCCGGCGTGATAAATTTTCCGGCCCTGATGCTCCAGCACAAATCCGCCGTAGCCACGGTGGCTGTCGCGCAACGTGCGCGCGCCCCAATGCTTGCTCGGCGTGAACGTCACCTTCCAGTCGGCCTGCGAAAAACTTTCCCAGTGATCCAGCTCGATCACGCGCGCGAAGCCGAGGTCGTGCGCGAGGTCGCCAACACCGCGCGGCATCACGCCGATTTTCGGGTGCGGCAATTTGCGCAGCGTCGGCTTGTGGAAATGATCAAAGTGAGCGTGCGTGAGCAGCACGAGGTCAATCGGCGGCAGGTCGCGGATTTTCAGGCCGGCGCGCTTGATGCGCTTTAACAGGAAAAGCCAGTTCGCAAAATTCGGATCAATCAGCACGTTCAAGTCCGTGAACTGGATCAGAAACGATGCGTGGCCGATCCAGGTGATGGCGATTTCGCCGAATTTCAATTTGGGAAAAACCGGGGTCTGTTGCTCGCCGGTGCGCGGCGTGAGCAGCGCCTTCAGAACCAGCTCGCGGAAAAACGTGGCCGGGTTGAAATGCTTTGCCGGCGTCAAATCCTTGAACGAGCGCGGCAGCCTCCGGCGCGTGACGGTTTTGGGCGGAACCGGTTTGTTCATAAAACTGTTGAAAATATTACCTGTTTCGTGGTTTGAATAAAAACAAATTCCACGCGTCAGACTGATTGAACATAGCAAGGTTCTGATGAAAGGGAAAATTATGAAAAAAATGATTCTGACTGGAACGGTGATTCTCGGGCTGGCCGCGGGCAATTTGCAGACCGCCCGTGCGAACGACTGTGGCTGGGCCACGGTTGGCAAGGTGCTGACCGGCGTGGCGGCCGTCGGACTCGTCGCCGCGGCTGTTGACGGCCACGCGCAATGCAACGTGAATTATTCCTGCGGTGTGCCGGCCTATTGTCCGCCGCCCGTGCCGGCGTGCAATGTCGTCTATTGTCCCGCGCCCGCGCCGCAGGTGGTTTATTATACACCGCCCGTCGTGGTCTGCCGCGGACCAGCGGTGGTTTATCCGGCGCATTATCGCTGGAGCAATGGCTATGGTTACCGGCATGACCGCTGGTAACCCGCGAGGAACCGGGAACCGCGACCCGTCGGATGTTTTCATCCGGCGGGTTTTTTGTTTTGAAATCCAACCGCGCCCGCGCATTGATTTTTTCGCGGCCAAAAGAAGTTTTTTCAATTAACGGCTGTTCTGACGGGTGCGCTATCTTCGATCCGTGAAAATAAAATCGGTAGAAGGAAACCATGTCGCAGGATTACCGCTTGCCCCGAACCTGCCGCCGGGCGCACACTGTGTGCCATCAAGCTGCGCGGTTCTTGAAAGGGAAAACTTATGGAATTGATGCCTGTCATTGTCTTGATTCTTGGTGTTCCCGTCGCGCTGGCCGTGTGGCTGATTGTCCGCGCCATCCGCGCCGGCAGCCGACTCGAAGAACTTTCCAAACGGCTCACCGATCTTGAAATTGAAATGATTAGGCTGAAACGGGAAAAAGAATTGCCCAAGCCAGTCGAATCAACTCCGGCACCGCAAGTAACAATTATTCCTCCGGTTCCCGCAACTCCGCTCAAGCCAGCCGCAACGCTGCTGGCCGTAATTTCACCGCCGCCAATTTCTGTTGCGCCTGCGCCACCTAAACCGGCGCCGATTCCACCACTCAAACCCGCGCCCGCCATCAACTGGGAGCAGTTCATGGGCGTAAAATTGTTCGCGTGGCTCGGCGGACTCGCGCTGTTTCTCGGCGTGGCGTTCTTCATCAAATACTCGTTCGACAACAACCTCGTGTCGCCCGAACTGCGCATGACCGCCGGTTTCATCACCGGCCTCGGCCTGCTCGCGGGCGGCGTGGTCATGTCGCGAAAAAATTATTCGGCGCTGTCGCAAACCCTGTGCGCCACCGGTGTAGTGATCCTCTACGCCGTCACGTTCGCTTGCTATGCGCTCTACCATTTCGCGTTTTTCGGCGCGCTCCTGACTTTTTTCCTGATGGCGCTGGTCACCGCCACCGCCTTCTTCCTCGCCGTCCGGCTCAATGCCCTCGTCGTGGCTGTGCTCGGAATGTTGGGCGGTTTTCTCACGCCGGTTCTGCTTTCGACCGGCCAGGACAATCCGCTTGGCCTGTTCGGCTACATCGCCATCCTCGACGCCGGGCTGATTGTAATCGCACTGAATCGCCGGTGGTTTTTTCTTGCGGCACTGGCCGCCTTCGGAACCGTTATCATGCAGCTCGGCTGGCTGAATAAATTCTTCGTCGCTGGAAATTATTTTGCCGGCGATAAAATTTTCACCGCACTCGGCGTCCTGCTCGGATTCACCGCGCTTTTTCTCGCCGGTATATTGTGGGCCAGGCGCGGCAAACAACTGAACTGGTGGCTGGCCGGCGCCCTGCTCGGCGTCGCCACGGTGGCGCTGATGTTCACGGCGTGGTTTCTTACCTTCGCGCCGGTGGCGCAACGCCCGTGGCTGATGTTCGGTTTTGTCTTCCTGATTGATCTGGCGGTCGCCGCGCTGGCGTGGCTCGACGCCGAAGCCGCCAACGCGCAGCCCGTTTTCGGGCTCGCCGTTTTCGGACTGCTCACCGAATGGACGATGAATTCGCTGACCAGCGGAATGTTGAATTCCTCGCTGGCATATTATTTCATCTTCGCCGTGTTCCATTCGATTTTTCCCGTACTGCTGCAACGCCGGCGTGCCGTGAACCGGCCGCTCTGGGGCAGCCGGATTTTCCCGTCGCTGTCGCTCGCGCTGGTGCTGCTGCCGGTTTTCCAGCTCACGGATGTTTCATTCGTCGTCTGGCCGTTCGTGCTGCTCGTGGACATGCTGGCGATTGCATTGGCGGTGGCGACGTTGTCACTCTGGCCAGTGCTGATCGTGCTGGTGCTGACGCTCGCCGCGCTGGGCGAATTGATTGGTAAAATCCCGGCGGATTTGACCGGCTTGCCGGAATCCTTTTTCCTGCTCGGCGCATTTTCAATCATTTTCGTCGGCGTCGGCGCGTGGCTGGCGCGAAAATTCAAGCCGGATGTTCTGGCCAATGGAATCAAGCTCACGGGCGATTTCACCGCGCCGGCAAACGTCGCCGCGCAACTGCCGTCCTTCGCCACCATCCTGCCGTTTCTGCTGCTCATTATGGCCACGCAGCGGTTGCCGCTCGCCGATCCGTCGCCGGTCTTCGGCCTCGCGCTGTTGCTCGTCGTGCTGCTGCTGAGCGTGACGAGATTCTTCTCGCTCGACTGGCTGCCCGCCGTCGGCCTCGTCTGCGTGGCGGCGCTGGAATGCGAATGGCACTTCAACCATTTCG
Source organism: uncultured Bifidobacteriaceae bacterium (assembly GCA_964538105.1). Taxonomy (GTDB): domain Bacteria; phylum Verrucomicrobiota; class Verrucomicrobiia; order Limisphaerales; family UBA11358; genus UBA11358. The sequence continues at coordinate 2,713 of CAZIFP010000093.1, read as the reverse complement.
ACGCGGCCAGCGCGACCTTGCCGCTCATCTGGTATCTCGTGTTCCTCGGCGTGTTCGCGCTGTTTCCGTTTGTTTTCCTGAAAAAATTTGGCGGGACAATTGTTCCCTGGTCAACGGCAGCCCTGGCCGGCGTGCCGCAATTTTTTCTCATCCACCGGCTGGTTGCGGCGGCCTGGCCAAATGATTTCATGGGACTGCTGCCCGCCGCGTTTGCGGTTCCACCATTGGTCAGCCTCGCCGTCGTGATAAAAAAAATTCCGGCGGAGAGCAGGGCGCGGCTGGCGCAGCTCGCCTGGTTTGGCGGTGTGGCGCTGTTTTTCATCACGCTGATTTTCCCGGTTCAATTTCCCCGCCAATGGATCACCGTCGGCTGGGCGCTGGAAGGCGCGGCGTTGCTGTGGCTGTTTCATCGCGTGCCGCATCCGGGCCTGCGGCTCACCGGCCTCGGCCTGCTGGTCGCCGCGTTCATCCGGCTGGCGCTGAATCCGGCGGTGCTGGCCTATCATCCGCGCAGCGACACCCCAATTTTCAACTGGTATCTTTATGCCTACAGCATCGTGACGGTCTGCCTGTTCGTCGGGGCGAAATTGCTCGCGCCGCCGCGCAACCTGGTTTTGGGTTCCAACACGCCGCCGGTTCTGGCCGGGCTGGGCGTCGTGCTGGCGTTCCTGCTGCTGAACATTGAGATTGCCGATTTTTTTAGCGCGCCCGGCTCAACGCTGACGTTTGAATTCGGCGGCAACTTCGCGCGCGAAATGACCTACACCGTTGCGTGGGCGCTGTTCGCATTTGTGCTGCTCGTCGCCGGCATCTGGAAAAAAGTTCCCGCGACGCGCTACGCGGCGATGGGCCTGCTGTGCGTCACGCTGATCAAACTTTTCTTCCACGACCTTGCGCAGCTCAACCAGCTTTACCGCATCGGCGCGTTCGTCGGTGTGGCGGTGATCGCCATGCTGGCGTCGTTCGCCTATCAAAAATTTTTCGCGGCCGGCAGCCAAAACGAAAAGCTGCAAGACAAACCGCCGGCTTGAGCGGCGAAATCTTTTTGCCTATGGCCGGACTTTACAAACCGATTAAATCCGCCAATCTGCCCGCATGAACAAGAGCCTGATTGCCCTGCTCGTTCTCTGCCTCGGCTTTTCACTGGCAACCGCAAACGCAGCGACTTCCACCGCTTCAACAGCGACCGATCAAAACAATCCCGGCCAGCAAATTGCGCAGACGATTTCACTGGTTACCGGCGTGGCGATTTTTCCGCTGATGGGCGTGAGCGCGGTCGGCGCGTGGCAATGGTGGCAAGCCAAGACGCCGGAGCAAAAGGCAAGGCTGCCGTGGTTCGCCAATCCGCTGTTCTGGATTCCGGCGCTGCTGCTCGTCACCGCGTGCGCCGTGAAAGATTCCGCCGGCATCGTCCTGCCGCCGCTGGTGAAAAAACCGTTCGACGTCGCGGAAACCATCGAGCACAAAATCAGCGGCCTCGTGGCCACCGGCGCGTTCGTGCCAATCGCGGCCTCGATATTTCATGCGAGCGGCAACGACCACGGCGCGTCGTTGAGCTCCCTCGGCTTTGCGGCCATTGATTTGTCGTGGCTTTACAACGCGCTCATGGTTCCGTTCGCGATGGCGGCGTTTTTCATCGTGTTCCTCGCGTCCAACGCCATCAACATCCTCATCCTCATCAGCCCGTTTGGCGCGGTGGACGCGGCGCTCAAGGCGTTCCGCACGTCCATCATCGCGAGCGTCGCCATCACCTCGTTCGCGAATCCGTGGGTCGGCGCGGCGTGGGCGCTCGTCATCATCCTGTTTTCCTGGCTCATCGCTGGCTGGTCGTTCCGGCTCTCGCACTTCGGGCTGGCGTTCATCTGGGATTTTGTCACGCGCCGCTGCAACCGCTTCAAGCCGGACACGACGGTGAACAAAATGTTTCTCGGCCGCAAAATTGACTACGTCCCCGCGCGCACCTACGGCCGACTGAGCCGCGACGCGCAGGGAAATCTGGTTTTGAAATATCGTCCGTGGCTGGTGCTGGCCGAACGCACGCTCACGCTGCCGGTGACCAAATACGCCGCCGGCAAGGGAGTGTTTTTCTCGGAAATTTTGCAGCTCGACGGCGACAACACCCGGATCGCGCTGCTGCTGCCGCCGCGTTACCGCGGACACGAATTGGAGCTGGTCGCCATTTACGGCCTGACCGGCGTGCGCGACACCGGCCTGCTCGCCGCGTGGGCGTGGGTCAAGTCCATGCTCGGTTTCAAAACCAAAATTCCCGCAAATTGACTTGAATTCGCGCAATTCGCGTCAAAATCCCTTCGCCACCTTCGCGTCCTTCGCGCGACTCATTTCTTTCAATTTGTGCCGCCGCCGCTTCGTGTTAAATTTTCCGCGTGAACAAACTGGCAAGGCAGCTTGATAGATTTCTCCGCAAAAAACCGGCGCTCGGCAAAAATGTTTTCATCGCCAGCACCGCGACCGTCATCGGCGACGTGACGCTCGGCGCGCATTCGAGCGTGTGGTATGGCGCGGTGTTGCGCGGCGACATCAACCGCATCGTCGTCGGCCACCACTCGAACATCCAGGACAACGCCGTGCTGCATCTCGCGGACGATTTTCCGTGCCTCGTCGGCAACTGGGTCACCGTCGGCCACGGCGCGATCGTCCACGCCTGCACCGTCGGCGACGAAACGCTCGTCGGCATGGGCGCGGTGATTTTGGA
>CAZIFP010000092.1:0-10204 GCA_964538105.1 uncultured Bifidobacteriaceae bacterium | reverse complement strand
ACCATCAAGGTTGGCAAGATCCGCGGCGTGGAATCGCACGGCATGATGTGCTCGCCGCAGGAGCTTGGTTTACCGGATCAAGTGGATGGTCTGCTCATCCTGCGCGAGGACGCGAAGGTCGGGCAACCGTTCGGCGAATATCTCGGACGCAGCAGTAGCGACGTGGTTTACGATCTCGAAATCACGCCGAACCGACCAGACTTGAACAGCGTCATCGGCATCGCGCGCGAAATCGCCGCAGTGACGGGTAATGCACTGAAAATTCCAGAAGTCAGAAGTCAGAAGTCAGAAGTCAGAACGGAAAATTTGGTCGCGGTAAAAATTGAAGACGCGGAAATTTGTCCGCGCTATACCGCCCGCGTCATCAAGGGTGTAAAAGTTGCGGCGAGTCCCGACTGGTTGAAAAGCACTTTGGAAAAAGTCGGCATCCGCAGCATCAGCAACGTCGTGGACGTGACGAATTACGTCATGCTCGAATGCGGCCAGCCGCTGCACGCATTCGACTATCACCTCATCGCCAAGGGCACGGACGGCAAGCCGACCATCGTCGTCCGCCGCGCCAGCGCGAACGAAAAATTCAAGACGCTCGACAACCAGGAGCGCACGCTCAGGAACGAAATGTTGCTCATCGCCGATGAGCAGAAAGGCATCGCGCTCGCCGGCGTCATGGGCGGTGCGAATACCGAGATCAACAACTCGACCGTGGATGTGCTAATTGAGAGCGCGTATTTTGCGCCGGTGAATATTCGCCGCACCAGCAAGCAGCTTGGGCTACGCAGCGAATCCAGCTACCGCTTCGAGCGCGGCGCGGACGTGGGCATTTGCGACTGGGCCAGCCAACGTGCGTGCAAGTTGATTCTGGAAACCGCCGGCGGCCAGTTGGCCGAAGGCGTCGTGGACATTCAGCCGAAAGTGACAGAGAAAAAGCAAATCACGCTGCACTTCGCAAAGTCGAAGGACTTGCTCGGCATCGGCATTTCGCACGCCGACCAAGTCGGTTTCCTGAACAAGCTGGGCCTGAAAACCGTGGTGCAACAGCCCGGCGAATGCACGTTCAGCATCCCGTCGTGGCGCGTGGATTTGAAGCGCGAGGTGGATTTGATTGAGGAAGTCGGCCGGCTTTACGGCATTGAAAAGATTCCCAGCACGCCGCCGCGCGGTGCGCTTGGCTCAAATGCCTTTGACGCTATTTACGATCAGATCAGCGAAGCCCGGCGCATTCTGAACGGCCTTGGTTTGAGTGAGGCGCAAGGTCAAACATTGATTGGCAAATCAGAGATTCGCGACGAGAATGAAGCCGACATCGTCGCGCTTGTGAATCCGTTGAGTTCGGACATGGACGCGCTGCGGCCAAGCCTGCTGCCGGGATTGATCCATTCGCTACGGCACAATGTCAGCCGCAAAAATTACGACGTGGCGCTGTTCGAGGTCGGACGTGTGTTCACCAACTCAAACGGCCAGACGAAGGAAAACCGCAACATCGCCATCGCCATCACCGGTCAAGGCGAGCTGGTTTTCTGGAGTGGAACAAAGTTTGAATGGAGCTTTGACGTTTTCGAACTAAAAGGTTTCGTTGAGGAATTTATGGAACAATTTGGTGTTCGCGGCGTGGCATTCAGCAAACGAGCGGAGAGCACGGCGCTGTTCGTTGAATCCGCAACTATTTCGTTAGGTGGAAAACTACAATTAGGTGAAATCGGCCAGCTTTCACCCATTCTCGCTAAAAAATATGATTTGCGCGATGCGGTTTTCCTCGCGGAATTCAATCTGGATTTTCTGTTGTCCAAGCGCAATCCGACGAAATCGTTCAAGGCGCTGCCGCAGTTCCCGTCCAGCCGCCGCGACGTGGCGATGCTGGTGCCGGAAGCTGTGACGCACGACGCCGTTCTTCAAGCAGTGAAACTAGCCAAAGTCGCCAACCTCGAGAGCGTTGAGCTATTCGACGTTTTCCACGGCAAGGGAATTTCCGAAGGCCAGAAAAGCCTGGCGTATGCCTTTACCTATCGCGCGGCGGGCAAAACGCTGACCGATGCGGACGTGAACTCCGCGCATGAAAAAGTTTTAGAGGCGTTGAAGACGCAGTTGAAAGTGGAACTGCGCGCCTGATCATTCACCGACACCCAGCGGCGGCATCGGACAATCCAACGTGTCGGCGATGGCACGAAGCAGTTCGGCTTCCGCTTCCAGAATCACGCCGTCTGCGCCAATCACCCGGCTGCTGGCTTCGATGAGATTTTTCTTGATGATCGGCACCGCAAGCGCCAGCCGGTTCAGCGCGGCGTCGAGCTGGCTTACACCGCATTGTTCAGGCGGCAGTAATTCCATCGGCACATAGGCTGGCGCGCGAAGATACGGCGCACCGGCGACGAAGGCTTTTTGAATCTCACCCGCATCGTTGCTGCCGACATTGGCCAGCGCGGACAAAACCACCACGCAGTCCGGCACCAGCGGCTTGAGCGTGTAAAATTGCACCGCCGCCGGCCGCGCACCGCCAAATTTAGAGGCGAGATGTCGGAGAACAATTTTTTGCAAGACGAATTCAAACAGCTCCACCTTTCCATTGCTGCCGACGAGCCATTCGAGCGTCTGCGAAAATTGTTTGAACTGGTCCGCCGTCAAATTGCGCAGCGCGCCGATGGCGAGATTCACCAGCGGCAACCGCGCGTGTTTCGCCACGGCGGCAACGTCGGGGAACAGCACCGCCGTCTGTTTTGAAACGGAATCCGAAACTCGGCTGGCAATGCCGCCGAGCTGTTCCGAGCGCAGCTTTTCATCGGCGTTCAAAAGCAGCGCGTAAATCAGGGCGCCGGCGGCGAGCGGGTCGCGCGCGGCGGCTTTCAAATTTTCCGGCAAAGCATCGCGCAACTGCTCGGCGTATTTCAGGTGCAGCGGCGTGGGATTGCCGAGATTTGGCAAAACGGAATTGGTGCGGATGACCGGCGGTTTCGGGGCATCATCGTCACCAGTCAGAACAGCGCCGCCGAGAATCGCGCCGAGCATTTGCGGCATCGGCGGGCGCGTGTGCTCCAGTTCGGAAATGGCGGCGTGCTTGACGGTTTCAACCTGCTCCGGCTTGAGCGGTGAAAATTTTCCGTCCCACGACGGATCAATGGCGCGGATGCGGTCGGGAATCGGCGGGTGCGTGGCCATTGCGCCGAAGAGCGAATCGCCGAGGCCGTTGCCGAAAAACATGTGGCACAGGTCAGGCGCGTGGTTCGATTCCAGTTTGGAACCGCAGCTGAAGCGGCCGATTTTTTGGAGCGCGCCGGAAAGTCCGGCGGGATTGCGCGTGAACTGCACCGAGGAGGCGTCGGCGAGAAATTCACGCTGGCGGCTGACGGCGGCTTGAATCAGCCGGCCAAAAAAAACGCCGATGGCACCGAGCGCAATCAAGGCGAGGCCGAGAATCGGCAGCGGATTTTTGTCCCGGCTGTTGCTGCTGCGGGCATAAAGCAAAACGCGGCCAATCGTGGCAAGACACAGCAGCCCGAAAATAATTCCGATGAGCCGGAGGTTCATCCGCATGTCGCCGTTCAAAATGTGGCTGAACTCGTGGCCGATGACGCCCTGCAATTCGTCGCGCGAAAGCATTTCGATGCAACCGCGCGTCACGCCGATAGCGGCGTCGCCTGTGGTGTGGCCGGCGGCGAAGGCGTTGATGCCGCGCTCGACGTTGAGCACATACACCTGCGGCATCGGCACGCCGGAGGCGATGGCCATTTCCTCGACGACGTTGAGCAGCTTGCGTTCGTTCACGTCTTGGGTGTTTTGATTCACCAACCGTCCGCCCATCAGCGTCGCGACGGCACTGCCGCCGGCAGAAAGCTCGTTCGTCTTATAAGCGCTGCCGAGAAAAATCACCGCCAGCACGCCGAGCGTCGAGAAGAGAAAAATTTCTGGATCCCACAGGACGAACTGGATGGGCGCGTCGTCGTAGCCGTGGTGCTGTTTGGCATGAACGCCGGCAAAAACCACCAGTGAAATGAAATAAACCAACGCAATCAACAGCACGACGGCGAGCGCAAAGTAAACCACCAGCCACTTGGTTTTGCGCCGGGCCTGGTCTTGTCGGGCGAAGTAGTCCACAAATTTACGATTTAGGATTTACGATTTACGATTTAATCGCAGTGCGTAAATCGTAAATCGCCGATCGCAAATTTCAGGAGAACGAAACTTTCGGCGCGTCCTTCTGCTCCGGCTTGTCCACGACAAACAGCTCCGCCGCCGTGAAGTTGAACGTGTTCGCGATCAGGTTGCTCGGAAACACTTCGCGGTCGGTGTTATAGGTCATCACGGAATCATTGTAGGCCTGGCGTGCGAAGGAGATTTTATTTTCCGTCGAGGTCAGTTCCTCGGTGAGCTGCATCATGTTTTGATTGGCCTTCAGGTCGGGATATTGCTCGCTCACCATCATCAGCCGGCTCAACGTGCCGCCCAGGCCGGTTTCGGCCGAAGCCAGACTTTTCATCGCGGTGGCGTCGCCCGGATTTGCGGCGGCGGCTTTCGAAGCGGCGTAGGCGATGTTGCGCGCGGCGGTGACGGCTTCGAGCGTGCCGCGCTCGTGCGCCATGTAGCCCTTGGCCGTCTCGACGAGATTGGGAATCAGGTCGTAGCGGCGCTTGAGTTGGACGTCAATCTGCGCGTAGGCGTTTTTGTAACGGTTGCGCATCGTGACCAGCTTGTTGTAAATGCCGGCCACAAAAGCGATGACGATGATGAGAGCGACAACGAGAATTCCCAGAACGATGAGCAGTGCAATCATAAGTTTTCTTTCGTTAGTTTCGCCTACAGCTTGGCCGAACCGTGCCGCCGGGCAATAATAATTTCGCGTGAAATTTGGAATCATCGGCTGCGCTTGCAGTTTTCATAAGGAATCCATGAAACCATGAATATTCCCGTTTCATGGCTTCGTGGTTTTCTTATAAACAAAAGTCACGGCACGACTTCCACCGGCATGCCGATCCACACCAGTTTGATCAAATACTCCGCATCCCAGTTCGCCAGACGGAAACAGCCATGCGATTCCGTGCGCCCGACCTGTTCCGGGTTCGGCGTGCCGTGCATTCCGTAACCGGTTTTGTCCAAGCCGATCCACGCTACGCCCACGGGATTGTTTGGGCCGGGCGGCAAAATCAATTTGTGGCCGAGCGCCTGCAATTCCGCCGACTCGGGAAACAGCGCCGGATCCACCGTGTAGTTTGGATTCGGCGCGACGACGATGACGTGCAGTTCGCCGACCGGACGTTTCTCCACGCGCGCCGCGATGCTGCACGGAAAATGCGCGAGCAGGTTTGTGTCCGCGTCAAACGCCTCCAGAAATTTGTCCGACAGATGTATGATGACGAACGCCGCATGATCTGCCGGTTCCGGATAGTTCACATCGGGAATTTTCAAAACCGTTCCGGCGGCGACATTGGTCAAGTTCACGTCGGGATTGAGTTTTTGGATGAGCAGCGGATGCGAGTGCGACTTTTCCGCGACCTCTTTCAAAATGGTTTCGTAGTCGAGCGCGGTTTGCTGTGACTTGGCAAGCCACGTTTTGCCGAGCGGCTGCAAGCGCGCGAGGTCGTTCGTCGTGACGACATAATTCGTCAGCGGCGGCATGTCGAGCGTGAGCAGCCGCCGCGTGTTTGTGTCCAGCGAAGCCGTCTCAAACAATTTTTGTGACCGCTGAAATGCCGCGATGGCCGCACGCGTTTGAGAGCCGATGGCGGCGTCAATGGAACCCGGCGAAATCGCCCGCCGCGCCAGCGCGACCTGCGCCTCCAGCACGTCACGCACCGGGCGCGGAAAATCTGCTGACGTCTGCGGCGCGATGACGATGGGCGCCAGCTTGGGCTTGACCGGTGTTTGTGGCGCGGCTTGTGTGGCCGGTGCGGCTTTGAATTTTGAGGTTTTCGCCGGATGCTTCTGGTGCCACCAAATCCAGCCGATGCCGGCCAATACGGCGATGAAAAGCAGCGTGGCCAGCTTTTTGCCAGACCTGCGGCGTCGCCGGGCTGAAGGTTTTTCCAAGAGCGGCACGCGGCCATTTAGCCACATTCATCCGCCCAACCCAAGTTTGGAATTTATCAACCGAGCCGGAGCACCGCGTCGCCGATCAGCCGCGCGGCATTGTCGCACCCGACAAGGCTGGTGTTGATGATCAAATGGTAGAGCAAGGGGTCGTTGATGTCAGCGTGGAAATAGGTTTTCACATAACGCGTCCGCGCCTGCTCTTCGTCCAAACAAAACCGCCGCGCCTCGGACGGCGTCTTGTGGTCGTCGCGGCAGATGCGTGCAATGCGGTCCGCCAGCGGCGCGACCAGGCGGACATGCAGGACGTTCGGCAATTTCGCCGTGACGATGTTGCCCGCGCGTCCAATCAGAATGGCGTTGCCCAGTTCCGCCAGTTGCAGCAGCGTCTCGGCGGTCTGCTTGACAACGGTATGGGTGGGCGGATGCACGCCGAAAATATCCGCCAGCGTGTCTTCAACCTGCGACGCCCGGTCTTCCGGTAAAAATCGGGCAAGGTGTTTCGGCAAATTATGGTCGGCCAGAACCTTGTCCATGAGTTCGCGGTCGAACACCGTCCATGGCGAACCTTGGTGTGGCGGCGAATGCTGTTGCAAATGCCCGGCCAGCTTTTCAGCGATGTTCACCGCGCCGCAGCCGGCCTGGCGCGAAATGGTCACGGCCCGACGCACACCAATTTCCGGTATCCGGCCGTGAGTATCGGTGCCTTGGCCGTTAATGAAGGAGTAGCAATGGTCAATGCCTGCGTTAATCATAAATCACCCCGTGGTTCTGATTCACCTTACGCCCATATCAGTGAAAAGCGCAAGAGGCAAGATACGATTTGAACGAATCTAATCCGATGCTTAAGCTGATTCGCGCACCAGCATTTCGTTGTAGGCGCTGGCTATCTGGTCCACCAGCGGCGACGGCGCGACCGGCTCGCCGTCAAACGCCGCCACCGGCACGATGCCCAGTGCGCTGTTCGTGACGAAGAGACCTTCGGCATTGCGCAAATGTTCCGGCTTGATGACGCGCTTGTTGGTTTCCAGGCCGAGCGACCGGCAGATTTCCAGGACGATGGCGCGGGTGATGCCCGGCAAGACGCCGCGACCGGACGGCACGGTGCAGATTTTTTCCTGATAAACCCAAAACAGGTTTCCGCCCGCCGTCTCCGCCACCTCGCCGTTGGTGTTCAGCAGCAGCGCCTCGTCGGCGCTTTTTCCCTCCGCCTCGTCCCGCGCCAGGATGTTCAAAATTTTGCTCGTCGTCTTGAACGACGACAGCGCGTCGCTGGCCGGAATCCGGTAGGACGACGTGACCAGGCTCCATTGTAACGGCTCGTCCGCGTCCTGTGGCGGCAGCGGATGCAGCGTCATCGCCAGCGTCGGAGCGCCGGAATTTGTCAGCGAATATCCGCGCCCGCCCGGCCCGCGTGTCAGCGTCACCCGCAAAATGGCTTCGGGCATTTGATTTTTGGCGATGAGGTGCGCGGCGAATTTTTCCAGCTCCTTCGGCGTGAACGGCGGCTTGATTTTCAGGAAATCCGCGCCGCGCGTGAGCCGTTCCAGATGCTGCGCAAAACGAAAAGTTTTCCCGTTAGCCACGCGGATCGTCTCGAACAGGCCGTCACCGAGCAGAAAACCGCGGTCGTTCACGGACACGAGGGCATCCGCTTCAGGCAAAAATTTCGCGTTGAGAAAAACCAGCATGGAATCAATTCCTAATGCCGTCTCAAATACCCGAAGCGAGAAAAGTCCGCGAGCAGAAAATTTTAATGGAGGGATTTGACGGATTCCGCAGCAAGCATGACAGGCAATTGTAATGCCGCCAGAAATCCGCGGGCCTTCGCCAGCGTCTCCTCGTATTCCGCCGCCGGATCGGAATCGGCCACGATGCCGGCACCGACGTTGAAATGCGCCGCGCCGTCTTTGCAAATCGCCGTGCGGATGGCGATGCTCAACTGGCTTTCGCGGTTGAAGCCGAGATAGCCAATCGCACCGCAGTAAGGTCCGCGCGAAACCGGTTCGAGTTCGTCAATGATTGCCATCGCGCGGAATTTCGGCGCGCCGGTGATGCTGCCACCAGGAAAACACGAAGCGAAAGCGGCAAAATGCGTCACATTCTTGCGCAGCCGGCCTTCGACGGTGGAAACAAGATGCTGCACCTGCGCGAATTTTTCGAGCTTGGCTAGCTCCGGCACTTGCACGGAACCGAATTCGCAGACTTTGCCGAGATCGTTCCGCAGCAAGTCGGTGATCATCACGAGTTCGGCGAGTTCCTTCGCGCTGGTTTGCAACTCGAAGGCAAGCTGCGCATCGCGCGTTGCGTCGGCGTCGCGTGGCCGCGTGCCCTTGATCGGGCGCGTGACGATGTGCGAACCGCTCATGCGCAGAAATTGTTCCGGCGACGACGATGCAAGTTGAAAATCTCCGCAATCCAAATACGCGGAAAACGGCGCGGGCGAGACGGTGGATAATTTTTCAAACATTTCCCAGCCGGCAAAACCACATTGCGCCGTGAGCCGGTGCGACAGGTTGACCTGATAAATGTCGCCGGCACGGATGTATCGCTGCGCGCGTTGAACTTTGGAAACAAATTCATCGCGTGAAAGATTTGAAGCAATTTCAACCGCCGAGGCGCAAGGGCGCGGAGACGAATTTCCCGTCTTGGCGTCTCCGCGTCTCGGCGGTGATTCATCCTTGGAGAAAAATGCCGTCCAAAATTCGATTTGCTCCTGTGCCTTCGATTCGCTGCGCGAACCATCCGCATTCAAGCCAGTAGAGACGGCGCAGACTTTGCCGAGGTGATGATCGAACACGACCAGGCTGTCGTAAAAACCAACGGCACAGTCCGGCAATTCCAGGTCGTTCACCGCGCGGCGCTGGAGTTTCGGCTCGGTGAAATTTTTCAGGTCGTAGCCCCAGTAGCCGAACGCGCCGCCGAGCGGAAACGGAGAGTCAATCTCGTCGAGCAGTTCAAAGCGCACCATGAGCGCGTCTAGCAGGTGCCAGGGGTTGCCGAACTGGATTTGAGATTGGAGGTTTGAGATTCGAGATTCGCCAAAAGTGATTTTGCAGCGCGAGCCGAACGATTTGAAAATCAAAAATGGGTTTGCCGTGACGAAAGAATAACGTGCCGCCAGCGAATCAAACTGCGATGTGCGCAGCAAAACAATTCCGTTTTCGCGCCGCAGATTTTCGACAAGCGATTCGGGCGTGTGGCCGGTTTCGATTTCCTGGATCAGCGGGCGCACGATCTTTTAGACAGAATTGGCAGAATCATCAGAATAAAAACTGACGTTTTGGCAGAAATAAATTCGGTTCATTTTGTCCATTCTGTCAAATAATTTCACGCAAACGCCACCGGCAAGGTTCCCGGCGGGCCGACGCGGCGTTCGTAGTCGCGGATGATTTCTATGACTTCATTCACGTCGTCGGTGATCTTGAGCAGGTCGAGGTCGCCGGGGCTGATGTGTTTGTCCTTTTCAAGCCGCGACTTCATCCAGGCGAGCAGGCCTTTCCAATGTTCGCTGCCGAACAGGATGAGCGGAAACTGCGGGATGCGCTGGGTCTGCACGAGGGTGAGCACTTCAAATAGTTCGTCGAGCGTTCCGAAGCCGCCGGGCATGTAAACGAAACCAAGGCTGTATTTCACAAAACAAACTTTGCGCGAAAAGAAATAGTGAAAGTGAATGGGCACGTTGGCAAATTTATTGCCGGTCTGCTCATGCGGCAGCTCGATGTTCAGGCCGACGGATTTGCCGCCAGCGTGCGCCGCGCCCTTGTTCGCCGCCTCCATGATGCCCGGGCCACCGCCGGTGACGACGGCGAGGTTGTGCTTGGCCAAACCCTTGGCAATATCCACGGCGGCGCGATAATACTTGTCCGCCGGCTTCGTCCGCGCGGAGCCGAAAATCGTCACCGCCGGGCCGACCTGCGACATCGTCTGAAACGAGTCCACGAACTCGGACATGATGCGGAAAATGCGCCAAGGGTCTTCGCGGATGAAAGAATTGCCGTCACTCATGGCGGAAACATAGTCCTGTCGCCAAAATGAAACAAGCCGGAGAACGTAAATTCTCCGGCTCGTTCCAAATGATTTTCTTACGAACATCCGAGGCTTTCGCCACAGTTCAGGCATTTGTAGCACGCCCCGTTGCGCACGGCGACATGGCCGCAGGTCGGGCACGTCGGCGCGTCGCCCTGGT
>CAZIFP010000091.1:0-10279 GCA_964538105.1 uncultured Bifidobacteriaceae bacterium | reverse complement strand
GAGGAACTGCGCGAGCGGCTGCGGCTGGGGAAGATTTATCCCGCCGACCGCGCCGCCGCCGCGTTGGAGAATTTCTTCACGGAAAACAATTTGAACGAGCTGCGCGAACTGGCCTTGCGCGAGACCGCCGCCGCGCTCGACCAGCGCCCGCGCATCGGTGCGGTTTCACCCACGGCGGTCAGCGAAAAGGTCGCCGTGTTCATCAGCACCAATCCGGTGACCACCGCGCGATTGCTGCGCGTGGCGTCGCGGCTGGCGGGCCGCCTGAACCGCGAGTGGATGGCGGTTTATGTCCGGCGCAAAACGGAAGACCCGATGCGGATTCCGTCGGATTTGCAGCGGAAATTCATCCAGAACGTCCAGCTCGCGACCGAGCTCGGCGGCAGCGTCACGGTTTTGGAAAACGAGGACGTCTGCGCGGCGCTGCTGAAGTATTGCCGCGAGAACGACGTCAATCTGGTCGTGCTCGGCACGACCGAACGGCGCTGGTGGCAGTTTACGCGCCCGAACGTCATCGAATTTTTTATGCATCACGCGCCAGGCATAGACCTGCACATTGTGGATCCCCAACGGCTGATTAAAATCTGAATGAACATCTTTGGCTTTTTGAAGAATACGGTCATTGGCCGCGCCCGTAATCTTTCGGATAAAAATCTGTATCACAATTTGTCGCTCGTGGCGCTGCTGGCGTGGGTCGGCCTCGGCGCGGACGGTTTGTCGTCCTCGTGCTACGGCCCGGAGGCGGCGTTTCTCGCGCTGGGCAGTCACACATATTTAAGCCTGTTCGTGGCGCTGGCAACGGTGCTGACCATCGTCATCATCTGCATCAGCTATTCGCAGATCATCGAGGCATTCCCCACTGGCGGCGGCGGCTATCTGGTCGCGAGCAAGCTGCTTTCGCCCACCGTCGGCGTCGTGTCCGGCTGCGCACTGATCGGCGATTACATCCTGACCATCGCATTGAGCGTGGCGAGCGGCGCGGACGCGATCTTCAGCATGTTGCCGGTGGAATGGCAGGTGTGGAAACTGAAATTCTCCCTCTGCCTGGTCGTGTTCCTGACGCTGCTGAACCTGCGCGGCGCCAAGGAATCCGTGGTGCTCTGGGTGCCGGTGTTTTTTGTTTTTGTCTTGAGCTATACGTTCGCGATTGTCTGGGCGATTTCGGCCCACTTCGGTGAATTGCCAAACATCGCCCACGGCATGCTGGCCGACGTGCATGCCGGTGCGGCGGAAGTCGGCTGGTTCGGCCTCGTCGCCGTCGTGCTGCGCGCCTACAGCCTCGGCGCGGGCACTTACACCGGCATCGAGGCCGTCAGCAACGGCCTCAACACCCTGCGCGAACCGCGCGTGCAGACCGGCAAGCGCACGATGATTTACATGGCGTCGTCGCTGTCGTTCGTCGTCGGCGGATTGCTGCTGGCGTATCTGCTGTATCACGTCGCGCCCGTTGAAGGCAAAACGCTCAACGCCGTGCTGTTCGGGAAAATCACCGCCGCGTGGCCGCCGCTCGCGTCCAAAAGTTTTGTCATCGCCGCCATGGCTTCGTCCGGCGCGCTGCTGCTCATTGCCGCGCAGACGGGATTTTTCGGCGGCCCGCGCGTGCTGGCCAACATGGCGGTGGATCGCTGGATGCCGACACGGTTCGCCACGTTGAGCGACCGGCTGGTCACGCAAAACGGCGTGCTGCTCATGGGCGGCGCGGCGCTGCTGCTGCTGTTCTTCACGGCCGCCGCCGTCAACCTGCTCGTCGTGCTCTACAGCATCAATGTCTTCATCACCTTTAGCCTCTCGCAGCTCGGCATGGTGCGCCATTGGTGGCTGGACCGCAAAACGGAGCCGAAATGGAAGGCCAGGATTTTGATCAACGGAGTCGGTCTGCTTTTGACCAGCGGCATTTTGATTTCGCTGTGCATTGTAAAATTTGATGAAGGCGGCTGGGCGACGCTGCTGGTGACTGGTGCCTTGATTGGTGTCGCGTTCTGGGTAAAAAACCATTACCGGCAGACGCAGAAAAAATTATTCCGCCTCAATGAACTCGTCGCCGCCGCGCTCGCGGACGACGCCATTGTCGTGGAAAAAACGCCGCCGCCGTGCGACTTCAACGCCCGCACTGCCGTGGTGCTCGTCAACGGCTTCAACGGTCTCGGCCTGCACACGCTGCTCGCCGTCGTGCGGATGTTCCCGAAGGTTTATCAAAACTTTGTCTTCGTGCAGGTCGGTGTGCTGGATGCGGGAAATTTCAAAGGCGCGGCCGAGGTGGAAAACTTGCGCGAATACTCACAGACGGAGGTGAACCGCTACGTCGCCTACATGGGCAAGCGCGGCTTCTACACCGAGGCGCACCTGGCGCTTGGCACGGACATCGTGGATGAGGCGGCGAAGCTATGCGACGGCATCGCCGAAAAATTTCCACAGGCGCAATTCTTCGCCGGACAACTCGTCTTCTCGGATGAAAGCTTGGTCACACGCTGGCTGCACAACCACACCGTGTTTGAATTGCAGCGCCGGCTCTATCAGCATGGCCGCGCGATGCTCATCCTGCCGATCCAGGTCTGAAAAACAAAACCGCCCGCGACCTGAAATCGCGGGCGGTTTATTGAATTTGTAATTTTACGCCACTTCGGCCGTGTCGAGGAAGCCCTGCAAATGACGCACGCGCGTCGGATGACGCAGCTTGCGCAATGCCTTCGCCTCGATCTGGCGGATGCGTTCGCGTGTGACGTTATACATCTTGCCGATTTCCTCGAGCGTCCGTTCGTAGCCGTCGAGCAGGCCGAAACGCATTTCGAGAATCTTCCGTTCGCGTTCGGTCAGGGTCGTCAGCACGTCGCTCAATTTTTCGCGGAGCAAACTGTAGCTCGTCACTTCGGACGGATTTTCCGCCGACTTGTCCTCGATGAAATCACCGACGCTCACGTCGCCGTCGTCGCCGACCGGCGCGTGCAGCGAAACCGGCTGCTGCGCCATCTTGAGCAGCGCGTGGATGCGCGAGACGGGCATGTGCATTTCGTCGGCCAGTTCTTCCGGCGTCGGTTCGCGGCCCAGCTCCTGCGTGAGCTGCTTCTGCGCGCGCCAGAGCTTGTTCATGATTTCAATCATGTGGACTGGAATGCGGATCGTGCGCGCCTGGTCCGCGATGGAACGCGTGATAGCCTGCCGGATCCACCAGATGGCGTAGGTGGAAAATTTGTAGCCGCGGCGGTATTCAAATTTTTCGACGCCCTTCATCAAGCCGATGTTGCCTTCCTGAATCAAATCGAGGAACGACTGGCCGCGGTTGGTGTATTTTTTGGCGACGGAGACGACGAGGCGCAAGTTGGCCTCGGCCATGTGCGTCTTGGCTTTCAATCCGCGGTCGGCGGCGGCTTTCAACGCTGTGAACACCTTGACGAATTCCTCGCGCGGCATGCGCACGAACTGTTCGAGCGTCTGGATTTTGGCCTGTTCGGCCTCGATGGCCGCGCGGCGTTCGGCGGTGGTGCGCTGCGTTTCAAGTTCCTGAATGTGGCGCGAACTCACTTGGAATTTTTCGTAGATGTTGCCGGCGACGACAATCATCTCCTCGACAACCTTCTGCTTGTAATAAAACTTGATGAACATCTCCTGCAGCTTCGTGCTCATCTTTTTCAGCTCGCGCTGCATCTTTTCCTTGCGGCTTTTTTGCTGGGATTTCTGCCAGCTGAAATACTTCTCGTCCACCTTCTGGTCGAACGCGCGCAGTTTCTTGATGAACTTGCGCAAGTCACGCAGATGGCCTTCGCGGTTGGCGACTTTTTTGTCAACAATGACGCGGTCGAAACGCTCTTTCGGCGGCTCGGACAACAGTTTTTCCGCGATGGCGATGTGTTCCTTCGCCGTGAAACCAAGGCCGTAAATGATCGCCTTCATCGCGACTTCGGCTTCCTCGATTTTTTTGCAGATCTCGACTTCCTGTTCGCGCGTGAGCAGGGGAACCTTGCCCATCTGGTTCATATACATCCGGACCGGGTCGTCGAGGATTTCCAGGCGCGAATCGTCCTCGGCCTCCTCCGCCTGCTGGGGCTGCTTGCCGCGGTCGGAACGTTCGGCCTCGGCCTGGTCCATGACGATTTCCACGTCCAGGCTGCGCAGCTTGCTCAACAACGCGTCGAGATCGTCAGGACTCAAATTGTCCGGCAGGATGTCGTTGATGTCGTCGTAGGTGACGTAGCCATGCTCCTGGCCGAGATGCACCAGTGTTTTGATCGTCTCGGTCAGGTCCACCGTGGAGGCCGGCGGGGTGGAAACGGGCGCACCCGGCTGGCTGCTCGCCGGCAATTTTTGCGCCGCCGCCGCAATGGTGGTGGCCGTATGTTTGGCCTTGCCGTTCGCTTCCGGCGGTTTGGCCGCCGCGCGCTTGGCGTTTGAAGTGATGACAAACCGCCGCCGCGCCGGAGCCGTTTTGGCCCCCTCTTTTGGTGCGCTATCGCTCTTGCGGCCGCGTGGCGGCTTGTTGGCCACCGATGATTTTCGTTTCAGCATAAAATATAAGACCCAAATAATTCGCTTCAGTTCAGAGAAATATGGACGATTTCTGTCCTGCGAACGCCGTCGCTCCCGACAGACGTGCCTTCACCCAATTAACTTCGGGAGATTGCGACCAGAAGACCGACGCCCCGCGATACTAGCTCCTTTTGCGGGAATTTCAAGCATAATCGTCACTGTCAAAATTTATCAAAAGCCGCCAATTAAGTGAAAACTAGGCTATTTCAGCTTAAAACGCGAAAAATCCAGAATCAAACCTGTGCGCGCACTTGGGCGATGTCGCGGGCGATTTGCTCGCGCAATTCGGCTGGCGACACAAACTTCCGTTCGTCGCGCAATTTCCCGGCGATTTCAACCTCCAATTCCGCGTCATAAAGATTGCCGTCAAAATCCAGCAGATGTGCCTCCACGCGCAACTGCGGTGCGGCGGAAGCCACGGTCGGACGGAAACCGATGTTGAGCGCAACGCGATGCAATTTTCCCTGCCACGTTGCACTGCCGGAATAAACGCCGTTGGACGGCAGCATCAAATTGGTCGCTTCCAAATTCGCCGTCGGAAAACCGAGCTGGCGTCCCAGCCGGTCGCCTTCAATCACTCGCCCGGAAATGGCGTAAGGCCGGCCCAGCATCTGGCTGGCCGCGTCCAGGTCGCCGGCGCGGATCGCTTCGCGGATGCGCGTGCTGCTGACGGTTTCTCCGTCGAGCGAAACTGCGGCAAGGCCGTGAACCGTGAAACCGATTTCATTTCCAAGTTTTTTCAACAGCGCGACATCGCCGCTGCGTTTGTGGCCGAAGACAAAATCCGCGCCGACGCAGATGCTGTGGATTTTCCCAAGGTCGCGCGCCAGCTCGCGGATGAAAATGTCGCCGGATTTTTCACTGAACGATTTGTTAAAAATAATTTCCAGTAGCGCGTCCGCGCCGAGCGATTCAATCGCCCGCGATTTTTGTAACCGCGAATAAATCAATGCCGGCACGCGCTCGGGCGCGACGACGGAATTGGGATGGCGGTCGAAGGTGACCACGAGCGCGACCGCATCGTGCTGGCGCGCATCGGCGATGGTCTGCCGGATGATCTGCTGGTGGCCGAGATGCACGCCGTCAAACACGCCGATGGCCAGACAAACCTTGCGGCTGCCGTTGCCAAGTTCGTTGGCGGCGTGGATGATTTTCATGGGTCACGATCCGGCGGCCAGCTTGAGAAACGGCAAAACTTTCTTTTCCAATTCTGTCGCCGTTAAATTCATCACGTCATCGAATTTGGTCGCGTCGGCCACGTCGAATTTTCCGGAAACGCTCCGACGCAGCGTGGCCAGATGCGCACCGCAGCCCAGCTTCTGGCCGAGATCGTGCGCAATACTGCGGACATAGGTTCCCTTGGTGGAGGCCACGCGAAATTCACCGAGCTGCTCGGCATATTTTGTGAAGCGAAAATTGTAGATGTGGATGAGTCGCGGCTCGCGTTCCACCACGATGCCTTTGCGCGCGAGCTTGTAAAGCGGCACGCCGTTTTTTTTGATCGCCGAAACCATCGGCGGCATCTGCATCTGGTCGCCGATGAACTTGGCGGCTTCCTCGTTCAACTGCTCCAGCGTCAGCAGCGGGACGGGCAGGGAAGCAGTGATCTCACCGTCGGTGTCGTAGCTGTCTGTGGTTTCGCCAAATTTGATCGTGCCTTCATAGACCTTGTCGTCGCCCATCAATTTTTCCGAAAGCTTCGTGCCGCGACCAAGGACGATAATGAGCAAGCCGGTGGCATTCGGGTCGAGCGTGCCGCAATGGCCGACTTTCTTGATTTGAAAGCGGCGGCGTATAGCGTCCACGACATCGTGTGACGTCGGGCCAACGGGTTTATCAATCAGAATAGCACCGTCGAGGGCGGAAAAATCTTGCATGAAAATTATTTCGCGTTGTCCAACGCCTTTTTTACCGCCGCAATCACCTTGCGCTGCACCGACAGCGGCTTGCCGGGAATCCGTGCGCCCGCAGCGGCTGAATGTCCGCCGCCGCCAAACTGCTGCGCGATTTCGTTCACGTTGATCTTGTCGCTTTTGGAGCGGAGGCTGATGCGCGTGAGTTCCGGCTCGATTTCTTCAAAGACGCACGCGATAACGACCGGTTCGATGGCGCGGATGTGGTCAATCAGTCCTTCGGAATCGTTGCTCTCGGCGCCGGTGCGCGTGAAGTCGGCCTTCTTTAGCCACAGATAGGCAATCTGGTCGTCGTGCGCGAGGTGGAACTTACTGTAAACGTGCTTGAGCAACCGAACGCGCGAAAGCGGGTAGCTTTGGTAAACTTCGTCACCGATTTTCGCGAGGTTCGCACCGCGCGTGACGAGTTCGGCGCCGGTGTGGAACGTGCCGGGCCGCGTGGTCGGATACTGAAACGAGCCGGTGTCGGTCGAAACGGCGGTGAAAAGATTGTCGGCGATGAGTTTCGTGATCGGCCAGTGCGCGACTTTGAGCAGGCGGAAAATCAGTTCGCCGGACGAAGGCTCGCGCGCGGAAACCCAGTTCACGTCGGCGTAGCGCGTGTTGCTTTCGTGATGGTCAATGTTGATGAAAATTTTCCGGCTGCCGACACATTCGCCGGCCTTGCCGAGCCGCTCGAAGCTTGCGCAATCCGTCGCGATGACACAGTCAAATTTCTGGCCGCGCTTCGGTTTTTGAAACAGGCCGTCGGGATCAAGAAATTTCAATTTCTGCGGGACGGAATCCTCGTTCCAGACCGTGACTTTTTTACCCTCGTTTTTCAAAGTCAGCGCGAGGCCGAGCTGCGAGCCGATGCAATCGCCATCCGGCCGGACGTGGCCGACGATGCAAAACGTCTTGTGTTCGCGGATGACCTCGATGATCCGGTCAATGATTTTGGGGTAGCTTTTCACGATTCTTCGGTTGACGGTTCTTCCGTGGGGCCGCCGTCCAGAGGCGTGGTCTTTTCCAGTTCATCTAGGATTTGCAGGACGCGGTTGCCGCGCACGATGGAGTCGTCGAAAACAAATTTCAGCGTCGGCGTGTATTTCAAAACAATCGAGCGTCCAATCATGCTTTGAATGCGGATGCGATGCTCGGTGAGCAGTTGGAAGCCACGTTTCTGCTGCTCGGCATTGCCCAGAATGCTGATGAAGACGATGGCCGATTTCACGTCGCCCGCCACATCCACGTCGTTGACGGAGATCAGGCCGGCCTCGTTGACGTGGAATTCGCGGCGGATGGCTTCGCCGATTTCCTGTTTCAGCAGTTCACGGACTCGTTGGATTCGGAGGCTGGCCATTTTTGTTTGTCAAATTGTTAAATCGTTGAATGGTTGAGCCGATTTAACTATTTAACGGTTCAACCATTCAACAAATCATAATTTCGCCGCAACCTTTTCAATCGCGTAACATTCAATCGTGTCGCCGACCTGAAATTCCCGGTAGCCTTCGATGCGGATGCCGCATTCCATGCCCGCGCGAACTTCGTTGACCTCGTCCTGAAAACGGCGGAGCGACTGGGAAATGCCCTCATAAATAACATCTTTGCGGCGGCGCACACGGACTTTGCCCCGGACAATGCGGCCGCTGGAAACCATGCAGCCGGCGACCGGCACGCCCTTGGAGAGTTCAAAAATCTGCCGCACTTCGGCCACGCCGGTGATGGTTTCGCGGGCTTCGGGATCGAGCAAGCCAGCCATGGCTTCCTTCACCTGGTCAATCAATTCGTAAATGATCGCGTAAAGCTTGATCTGCACGCCGGCGTGCTTGGCCTTTTCGGCGGCGGTGCTGTCCACGCGCGTGTGGAAGCCGAGGATGATCGCGCCGGAGGCGGACGCCAGTGCCACGTCGTTTTCGCTGATCGTGCCGACGTCGCTGTGCATGACTTCGAGCGAGACTTTTTCCGCCTCGATTTTCTTGAGCGCCTCGACAATCGCCTCGACCGAGCCTTGCGTGTCGGCCTTGACGACGACCTTGAGCGCCTTGCTTTGGTTGGCGGCCAGTGTGGCAAACAGGTTTTCCAGCGTGACCTTTTTGCTTTCGTGACCGGCGGCGCGGTCCTTGAGAAAACGTTCTTCTGCCTTGTCGCGCGCGGCCTTTTCGTCCTCGACCACGATGAATTCATGGCCCGCATCCGGCACGCCGTTCAAGCCGAGCACGCGAACGGCCACGGACGGCCCGGCTTCCTTGAGCCGCTGGCCTTCCTCGTTGATCAAGGCGCGGACGCGGCCGTAAAATTCGCCGCACAAAATGATGTCGCCGAGGTGCAGCGTGCCTTTGCGCACCAGCACTGTCGCCGTCGGGCCGCCGGGCTCGACGCCGGATTCGATGACGTTGCCCTTGGCGTGGCGGTCGGGATTCGCCTTGAGTTCCAGCAGGTCGGCTTGCAGCAAAATCATTTCGAGCAATTTATCAATGCCTTGCTTGGTCAGCGCCGAACACTCGACGAAAATCGTGTCGCCGCCCCAGTCGTCTGGCACGAGACCCTTGTCCTGCAACTGCTGGCGGACTTTCATCGCATTCGCGTTCGGATGGTCAATCTTGTTGACCGCGACGAGAATCGGCACCTTCGCCGCTTTCGCGTGGCTCAACGCTTCCAGCGTCTGCGGCATGACACCGTCATTTGCGGCGACGACCAGCACGACGATGTCCGTGACGTTTGCGCCGCGGGCGCGCATGGAACTAAACGCCGCGTGGCCGGGCGTGTCGAGAAAGGTGATTTGCGCGAGTCCCTTTTTAGCTTCGGGATGCGGGACGGAAATCGTGTAGGCGCCGATGTGCTGCGTGATGCCGCCGGATTCGCCAGCGGCGACGTTCGCCTTGCGGATGACGTCGAGCAGCGAGGTTTTGCCATGGTCAACGTGACCCATGATGGTGACGACCGGTGCGCGCGGCTTGAGTTGCTCCGGCTTGTCTTCGGTGTCGATTTCGACTTGTTGCACTGGCGCATGAACCGCACCGGCCCCACGCTCGCGTTTTTCCACTTCAAAACGGAAACCGTATTTCGCGCAAAGCTGCTGGGCGATCTTTTCGTCAACCGCCTGGTTCACCGTGGCGAACACGCCGAGGCCCATCAAATCGGCGATTATCTTGAACGGCTTTTGCTTCAGCGCGTCTGCAAGTGCGCGCACAACAATCGGCGGTTTGATGATGATGACCTCGCCCGTCGTCGGTGCGACAAATTTCGGCTGTGCCGGAGCAGCGGGTTTGGATGGCTGCGGTGAACCTTGGCGTCCGTCACGACCACGTTGAAATTGCTGGCGCGACTCGCCGCGCTGCTCACCGCGTTGCGGCGGTCCGGCGGGACGCGGCGGCGGCGATTTGGCTTGGCCTGATCTTTCGGTGCCGCGCGGTTGCGGGCGCGGCGAAAGCTGGATGAAACCGACTTTGTCGCCGACTTGCGGGCCGACAGGTTTCGGCGGTGCGGGCGGTGCGGGAGGAATTTTCTGCGCTTCGACCACGGGCGGCATAACAATTTCGCCGTTTTCAATTTTGGTTTCGACCACCGCCGGTTCGGCCTTGGTTTCCGCGATCACCGGTTCGGGTTCCGGCGGCGGGGCGGTGATGAGAACAATTTTATCCTCGACGGGCGCGGGCTTGGGCGGTTCCGGCGCGGGCTTGGGGGCGAGACGGGCGGCGATTTCGGGCGACGATTTGAGGATTTCCTCTTCCAGCCACTCGGCGCTGATTTTATCCAACGAGCTGGACGGAACTTTGGCGGCGGCAATGCCCATTTCCTTGGCCTTCGCGAGAATTTCTTTGTTCTCGAGGCCAAGTTTCTTCGCAATGTCGTAAACACGAACG
>CAZIFP010000090.1:0-10491 GCA_964538105.1 uncultured Bifidobacteriaceae bacterium | reverse complement strand
CCGTCACAACTCACGATGCATCGGTGACAAAACACTGTTACTTTGTGACAACTCAAAGGGTAAATGTGGCGGCGCAAAGTGATAAGGTGACAAAACAAAGTTGGTTTGCGGCTTTTTAAGTGGCAAAACCAGCCTCCGGCTCCTTAAATCCTCCGTAAATGACCTGTTTTGACCCAAAAGAGGACAGGAAACGGATGGCACAGGCCGCCCGACGAATTCCGCAGGAATGAAATCATCCTACCGCTTGTTGTGTCCCTTGGATTCACATCGCCCAGTGGATGGAAGAAAGATTAAAAGTGACGGAACACTACCCTTCTTTTCAGCCGCCCGCCCGGTTGTCAATGCAAGGATGCTGGCAACCCGCCGGGGAATTGCCGCATTTCAATTAGTTGACGCGGCTGACATTCAGGCGCACTATCGGTTTCCATCATGGCTGAGGGCAATAATCAGAAAACCGCCAGCGACTTTGCCTCCGACTTCCAAGGTCAACTTTGGGCCGCCGCCGACAGAACACACGAGCACATGAAAATTTCGGAATCCTGCACATTCGCGCCGCTGCCGAAGTCGTTGTCGGGCGGGTTGCGCAAGGCTTCGGCGCAGCAGGCGTGCCCGCCGCCAAAGATTAAATTCTCATGATTTCCAGCGGAGCCAAAGAACTGACGCGCGAGCAACTTTACGAAAAGGTTTGGTCTGCTCCTACAACGCACATTGTTGCGGAACTGGGCATCTCAGATGTGGCGCTGGCCAAGCGTTGCAAAAAATTAAACGTGCCCAAGCCATCGTTGGGTTACTGGGCAAAAGTTGCCGCCGGACAGATGCCGGAGAAAGTGCCGTTGCCGCCCACGACCAACGAAGTATTTGTCCAAGCGGCAGAAGTGCCGCTACCCAAGACGCTTTCATTGCCGGAGACAACCAACCAGTTACATCCCATGGCAGCCGAGTTATTGCGGATGTTGAAAGCCGGGATATAAGTCCATTCAGTCCACGGTGTCCACAAAGTCCATCTATGCTGAAAACTCTGCAAACGGCGCGCTGGCGCTACTGGCAGTGGCGTGCAGCCTGCTCGACCGCCAGATCGCCACATTGGAAAAGAACTTCGTGGAGGAAGGCGGTTTCACGGAACGCCTCTACCGCGTGCGCAGCGAAAGGAGAACCCGTGCTTAAACTTACTGAAAGTGTTGTTGAATATGCCGCTCTCGACAGGCGGTGCATGAAGTTTTGTCCGGGCCGGCTTTTGCACGGGTCAAGCCGACGGCGGGGTATTCGGATTTCAAGTGATTTCAGCGCAACTCAAAGGTGAATTATGATGAATGATTTTCCAAATCACGACCCGGCGCAACTTGCGGCCCGGTGATTCAATTTTATGTCCAAGTTCCTATTGCATCGCATCCGCCGCATGAACGTGAATCCGGCTGCGGAAAACATCACGCCCGGGCTGGAAGCCGCGGCTCATCTGCATTGGATCACTTGCCACGAGCACGATCCGGAAAGGTTTATCTGCCTCAGGCCCCAATTGCCGGAACTGCGCAAGCATCTGGCGGATTACCTGGAGCTGACGGCGCGGGAGACGGCGGCGCACCTGGAGCTGATGGCGACGACGAAGGAGAGCGTCGGCGAGGTGACGGGGACGAGGGATTTCGAGCGGACATCCTTCCAGCCGGTGCCGGGCCGGGTGGAGATGATTCACACCCAGTTCGGATTCAACTGGGTGCTGGTTTATTGGGATGCGCCGCGCATGGGCGGCAAACCGTGGGGTTACCGGGTTTATCGGACGGACAAGCGCAGCGCGACGGTGCTGGTGGCGACGGTCACGGAACCGGAGGCGTTGCTGCCCGACCAGCCGGAGCGGGTGAAGCTGTGTTATCATGTCACCACGTTCAATGCCGCCGGCGAAAGTCCGGCCAGTCCCTATTTCGGGCTGATGTTGAATGATCCGGAGGAGGATGAACCGGAACCTGCGCCGCGAAAGGTTGAGACCTGGCAGCCGATCGTTCCGGTAATCCCGGAACATGAAATGCCTATCCGCCAAGAACTGAACGCGGCGATGATTACGTTCGTCCAGAAAGTCATCGCCACGCGACTCGGCAACGACGAGGAAGATTCGGTGATGCGGCAGGTGGCGACGGAGGAGTATCGTCAGGCGGTGCTCGAGGCCGCGCGCCAAAATATCGAGCTGTCGCTGGCGTGGCACGCGCTCGCGGTGTGGACGGAGGAGGGCAAGGAGCGGATTGGCTACTTTGCGCGCGCAATAGAATGTTGCCATGCGGAAGCGAAGGCGAAGAAGCCGGAGACCCCCCAGGAAAAGTGGGCGTTTGTCCATACGCAGGCGGACAGCCTGTTTGAGATCGGGCGCGTGCATTTTTACGAGGACGCACCGGCGGCGGCGCAGGAATTTCTGACCAAGGCGCTGTTGCTGGCGAAGGAGGCCGATGCGTTGCGGGAAAAGGCCGGGATGACGGATGACCTGCTCGAAGGCCGCATCGGCGAACTGCTGGTGCAACTGCCCGACGAAAACAAACCATGAGCATTTCATCCAAACCCAAGGGGCTGCCCGGCGCACAGGCAACCAAGACCGCCGAATTCGTCAGTTATCAGGACGGCGCGGTCGTCAGCCGGGAGATTGTCAAAAGGCCCGCCGGCAACGTGACGCTGTTCGCCTTTGACGAAGGCCAGGGCTTGAGCGAACACACCGCGCCGTTCGATGCGCTGGTGCAGGTGCTGGAGGGCGAGGCCGAAATCATCGTGTCCGGCAAGTCCCATCGTGTGCTGGGCGGAGAGATGATATTGCTGCCGGCCGGTCAACCGCACGCGCTCAAAGCCGTCCAGCGATTCAAGATGCTGCTCACGATGATCCGGTCGTAACAATGGCCGGCAAACAAATCAACCCGCGCATAAGGTCGCCCTCGCCCTCAAAGGCGGGCTGTGAACAAGTTGCCCATTGCGCAGACTGATTTTCGATGCAAGTTTCCCAGTCAAAAAATATGAGCACGAAATTCAAAGCCTACGCCGCCACCGCCAAAGGTCAGCCCCTCACCCCCTTCGAGTTTGATCCAGGCCCGCTCGGCGGTGAGCAGGTGGAAATCAAGGTCAGCCACTGCGGCATCTGTCATTCCGACCTTTCGATGCTGGACAATGAATGGGGCTTTTCCACCTATCCGTTTGTGGCCGGGCATGAGGTGGTGGGGACGGTGGTCGCCGCCGGCGACCAGGTGAAGCGGGTGAAGGTGGGCGACCGGGTGGGGCTGGGCTGGTTTTCGGCAAGTTGCCTGCACTGCCCGCAATGCCTGTCGGGCGACCATAATTTGTGCGCCACGGTGGAGCAGACCATGATCGGCCGGTTCGGGGGCTTTGCCGATCGCGTGCGCTGCAACTGGCTCTGGGCGAGTCCGCTGCCCGCGGCGATTGACACCGCCAAGGCTGGGCCATTGTTCTGCGGAGGCATCACGGTGTTCAACCCGATCGTGCAGTGCGGCGTGCAGCCGACCCAGCGCGTGGGCGTGATTGGCATCGGCGGCCTCGGCCACATGGCATTGCAGTTCCTGAACAAGTGGGGCTGCGAAGTGATGGCGTTCACGTCCAGCGACGCCAAGCGCCAGGACGCGCTAAAATTCGGCGCACACGACACGGTCAATTCGCGGGATTCCGCGCAGATGCAAAACCTGGCGGGTTCGCTGGATTTCATTTTGGTGACGGCGAATGCGAACTTGGACTGGAACGCCATCCTGGCCACGCTGGCGCCCAAGGGCCGTCTGCATGTGGTGGGCGCGGTGCCGGAGCCGATTCCAGTGCCGGTCTTCACTTTATTGACCGGGCAGAAAGCCATTTCCGGCTCACCGCTCGGCAGTCCGGCCACGACGACGAAGATGCTCGCCTTCTGCGCCCGTCATGACATTGCACCGACCATCGAGAAATTCCCGATGTCACGGGTCAACGAGGCGTTGGAACATTTGCGCGCAGGCAAGGCCCGCTACCGCATCGTGCTGGAAAATGACATCAAATGAGCGGGGCGGATTTTAGGTGTAAAGTGTTTTCCCCGGCGATAAGCTGGCCCGCCTTGGTGATGTTTGACCGATTCTTCAAATTCCGCAAACCGCCGGATGCGCCACCTGAGGCCCTGCGGGTCGGCCGGCGGGCGGTGCCGCTGTTGCTGGTGCATCATCCGCGGGCGCGGCGTTATCTGCTCCGCCTGCGGCCGGACGGCACGGTGCGGGTCACGATTCCGAGGCGCGGGACGGCGGCCGCCGCCCGGGATTTCGCGGCGCAAAATGCCGTCTGGCTGGAGCAACAATTCCAGCGTCTGGCCGCCCACCCGGAACCGCCCGCCGGCTGGCAGATCGGAACGGAGATACTTTTCCGCGGCGAACTGCTCCGCATCGAACCGGAGGCGGAGGGTTGCATCCGGTTTGGCACCGAACAGGTGAAGGTTGCCGATGCGACTGGTGATTTAAGGGCGGTCATCCAAAAACACCTGCGCCAGCGTGCGGCCCAAGAGCTGCCGGCGCGAGTGGTGGAACTGGCGGCGGAGCATGGCATCACGGTGAACCGCGTCTCGGTGCGGAACCAGAAATCGCGCTGGGGTTCATGCTCCCGGCGCGGGACGATTTCGCTGAACTGGCGGCTGATCCAGTCACCCGGATTTGTGCACGACTACATCATCCTGCATGAGCTGGCCCACCGGCGGCAGATGAACCACTCGGAAAAATTCTGGCAGGAGGTGGCGCGGTTGTGTCCGGATTACCGGGAGGCCGAGCGGTGGGTGAAACAGAATGCGAATTTGTTAAAATAGCTGGGGCAGGCACTGCCTGCACGCACCATTGGACGCCCCGTCTTGACAGCGCCGGCATCTGTTGTCATGTAATTTCTGCGCAACATAAAATTATGAAGCCATCGAAGACACCGGGCATCTGCCGGATTGACCAGCCATCGCACCGCACCCACGGATTTTTTCTGCGGGCGGCCCGCGACGGGCAGATATATTCTGGTTTTTATTCCGACAAAAAATACGGCGGCCGGGCGCAGGCATTGGCAGCGGCCCAAGAGCATCGTGGCAAGCTGCTGAAAATTCTGGGACTGCCCGCCCAGAAATCGCGCCGCTATTGGGCGGAGCTGCCACGGCGCAAGGGCCGGTCGGGCATCGTCGGGGTGCAGCGTGTGATTGACCGGCAAAGCAAGCCGTGGCGGAAATACTGGCGGGCCATGTGGAGCCCGGAGAAGGGCGTGGTGCGGAAGCAGCAGTTTTCCATCCGCAAACACGGCGAGGAAAAGGCCAAACAACTGGCACTCCGCGCCCGGCGCGCCGGCGTGCGGAGCATGGTGGGTTAAATGTCCTGCCCGTAAACCTGAAACCTGAGACAGGGAAGCCGGCTTTTTGGCAATGAAACTGCTGGTTTGCGTGGCAATGTGGTATGGATGAACTGATTTCAACCCTCGTTCCGCCAAAACAGCAGGCCGCCGCACAACGGTTGCTGGACGACCCCGATTCGCGGAACCTGATCCGCCAGCAATTAAGCCAGCTCGCGGAGGATAACGCCGGCCTGGTGCCGCAAACCTCGTTCAACTGGGTTCTTTGCAAGCTCTCCACCTTCGGGGCCGGGGAAACGGACACATTAAGAATCTATCAGGCATTTTTGTCCCAACTGAACCAACTGGGACAGTTGTGCCGCATGTTGTCAGGGGACGGCGAAAATTTAAAGCAGGACCCGCCGGCGGATGTCGCCAACCGGATCACGATCGGCCTTGGCCTGTTCTACGAACAGGCGGCGCGCCGTCATCAGCGCCGGGCCGCGCCCTCGCCGCAATTTTACCAGGAGACGGCCGTCAGTTGCTTCGCGGTGACCGGCTACAAAACCATCGCCAACCGGCTGCCTGCGTGGCTGGAGTTCCTGCGGACCAACTTTGTGCCGCCCAAACCATGACGGCACGTGGTGAGCATCGGGGAAAATTATTTTTCTGGAAAAAACGGCAATCACAGCCGCCGTTACAACGGGAAGTTTTTTGCAGCAGTATCGACACCATACGCCGATATTTTCAAGCCGCAGGTCCGAGGCCACACCGGTTCAAATTCCCCGCGTGCCAACAACCTTGTTCCCCTTGCCGAGGACGACGACCTGCGGTTTCCACATCTTCGCCTTTTTCTGGCTCACGACGGCAAAATTCATGATCGTGAGCAAATCGCCTTTCTTGCCGAGATGCGCCACGGCACCGTTCATGATGATTTCGCCGGAACCGCGTTTACCTTTGATGACGTAGGTTTCCCAGCGGTCGCCGTTGGCCATGTTGCCGCAGAGAATTTTTTCATATTCCTGCAGGCCGCATTTTTCCATGAGGTCGGCGGAAATGGTCAGGCTGCCCTCGTAATTCACGTCGCCGCCGGTGACGGTGGCACGGTGAATCTTGGATTTGAGCAAATGAATCTGCATGGTTGATTATTTCAGTTTCAAAAAGTTTTTCATGATGGTCCGGCCGCTCTCGGTCAGGATGCTTTCGGGATGGAACTGCACGCCCCAGATCGGCAGCGTCTTGTGCTTCACGCCCATGATTTCACCCTCGTCGGTCTCGGCGGTGATTTCCAGCACGTCCGGCAGCGTGTCGCGCTTGATGACGAGCGAATGATAGCGCGTGGCGAGAAACGGATTCGGCATGCCGGCGAACAAATCTTTTCCGTTGTGCTTAATCGGCGAGGTCTTGCCGTGCATCATGCGGTAATTCACCACGACTTCCGCGCCGAACGTGTGGCCGATGCACTGATGCCCGAGGCACACGCCAAAAATCGGAATCCCCTCGCCGGCAAACGTGCGGATGACGTCGTTGGACAAACCGGCCTCGCGCGGCGAGCACGGCCCGGGCGAGACAAGGATGCGTTCCGGCTTGAGCGAGCGGATTTGTTCGAGGGAAACCTCGTCATTGCGGCGCACCTGCAAGTCCACGCCCAACTCGCCCAGGTATTGCACGAGGTTGTAGGTGAACGAGTCATAGTTGTCCAGAACCAGGATCATTTCTTGAATGGGAAACTACACCATCCATTTGAAAACAAAAGCGGAAATGATTTTTTGGTTCAGGAAGAAAGCCCTGAAAACCGCCGCCGCTTCAATCTTTTTTCTAACTCCGAAACGAAACCTCAGCTTCAGTGTTTTATGACAATGCACATCCACCCTGCACGCAAACCGGAAAGCATATTACGCTGGACAACCTGCAGCCATAAGCACATTATGCTGAAAGTCAAATATTCCATTAGCATCCTTTCAAGGCCGCTTTGATTTTATGGCGTGGACGAAAACCAAGAAGGTGACGACAGGCACGGCTGTTCTGTCTGTTCTCGCGGTGGTGGTGGCAGTCAAATTGTGTTTCTTCCCGTCCATCAAAGACGAATATTTCAAGTCGAGCTACCGGCAGTTCCAGAAAGTGCCGGGCAATCTGCTGGTGGTTCGCAAAACCCATTTCTCATTTCCATTGAGCGGCACAAGCTTCTCATCTTACGTCCGCGCTCCTTCCGGCGAATACGTCGTGCGACAGATGGGTCGTAACGTGTCTTTGGAACGTGTCATTGCCACAGCCTATCAATGCAACCCATCCCAGATCGTTTCACCGTCTGACAAACCGTCCGGCAATTTCGACTTTTTGGTCACCGTGCCTGATAAAAACAATGAGCGCTTCAAGGCGGCCATTCAAGAAAAGCTCGGCTACACTGCGCATTGGGAAAAACGCGATGCCGAGGTTCTTCTGCTCGAAACAAAAATGTCAGATCCACCCAGTCTCAAGGAAAGCACTGCGGTAAAAGGGAATATTGCCTTCAAGAATGGGAAATACGAATTTACCCACATGCCGATTGCCACGGTCATGGGATTTTTGGAATCCGGCCTCAAACAGCCGGTGCTGGATCGGACGGGACTGACCAATTTTTACGATTTTTCAGTTGATCGGGGGCCGGTTGGTCCTGGCGGGCTGGATAAAAAAACCATTGAAAAAAATCTCGACGAATTGGGGCTCAAATTGGAGCCGGGCAATGAGTCTGTCCAAATGTTGGTCGTGGAAAAAATCCATTGAATCAAACCGATGAAAACAACAACCCCAACGAAACAGGCATTCACTTTGATTGAACTGCTGGTTGTCATCGCCATCATCGCGATTCTTGCGGCAATGCTCCTGCCGGTTTTGTCCCAAGCCAAAGGGAAAGCCAAGGGTCTCGCGTGCCTCAACAATGGCAAACAGATGATGACGGCCATGATCCTTTATACGGTGGACAGCAATGAATTTTTTCCACCCAATCCCGACGGCGGCACCACCGATCCAGGCTACAATTGGTGTGCTGGAGAAGCGGGCATCGGCGGAGCGGATGAATTCAATCCTGACCTGATCAAAGATCCGACGCGTTCGTTGTTGATAAATTTTCTTGGCGGAAACAACGCCCTGTTCAAATGTCCGGCCGATAATCGAAAAGGATTATATCAGGGAACAAGCCCGTCGCTCCTCGGCCAGATTGTCCCGGCCGCCAGAACCATGTCGATGAATAATGCAGTGGGCACGATTGATCCGGGATTTGAAGCCACCGGTCCAGGCGCCAAAGCCTCGCATAGCGGAGTTCCGACCTTGTCGGTCAATGGCCCGTGGTTGAACAACCAATACACGCACCATCGGAACCAACCTTGGCGCACCTTTGGCAAAGCCACCGACAATCTCGCTCCCGGGCCGTCCCTGCTTTGGGTGCTGGTGGATGAAGATGTGCAAAGCATCAACGACGCGGCGCTGGGTTTTGGAATGGAACAGGCGATATGGTATGACTCTCCAGGTTCAGCACACAACGGAGGCTGCGGCTTTGCCTTTGCAGACGGACATTCAGAAACCCACCGGTGGTTGAGCCGTGGTGAAAAGGAAAGCCAGGGAGCGACCGTTGATAGCATGGCGGATTATCAGGACTGGCTGTGGATGCGGGATCGGACGTCAGCGGACACCACTGGAACCATGCCGCAGCCGACGCCACCGTAAATGAAGGATATGCCAATCTGCCTGGCCAAAAAATGAAAGTCTTAACCCGTCAGGCGGTGGTTGGCGCCCCGAAGTATTTTTGCAGGACAAGGGCGATGATGCCACGCAGCCGGGGCTGTTCCACCAGGCCGCTGGTCATGATCCTTGCGGACGCGTGGGTGGTCGAACGTTCCTTGACGACCCGGTTGACGACCGGCCCGACGCGATCCCAGACACGCGTCACTTCACCCACGATGACAATTGCCTCCGGCGCCAGACCCGTGATGAGCATCGCAATCCCCCGGCCCAGGTATTCCGCCATTTTGTCCAGGGCTTCCAGCGCCCTGGAATCACCCTGCTCGGCCAGCTGCAAAATGTCCTCAAAAGTGACCTTCCGTTTTTTCCTGGTCTCGTTCCCGCGGGATTGCGCTTCGCCATAATAGCGGATGGCCGCTGAATTGGACGCAAAGACCTCCCAGCATCCGGTGTTGCCGCAGGCGCACTGCGGGCCGTCCTCGCTCAATGAAACATGGCCGAATTCACCGGCCAGGCCGGAAATTCCGCGCACCAGCTGCCCGTTCAATATCATACCCACCCCGATGCCTTCCGAGACGGTGATCGCAAACAAATCACGGATGCCCTCGATTTGCCGCCCGAACCAGTATTCCGAAAGCGCGCAGGCGTTGGCGGCGTTTTCCAACTCGACGGGCAGGCCGGTTTTTTGTTCAAGCAGCTTCTTCAAATCCACCGCCGACCAGTGCAGGTTGGGAGCGAACACGAACTGCTGCGACGACAAGTCCACGCGGCCCGGCAAGCTCACCCCGATGCCTTCGCAGGAAAGTTGCGGATGCGCCTTGATCAGTGCGCGGATGCGGCCGCCAATCTGTTCCACAAACTCGCCCGGGCTGGCCGGAGTGGCGATGGATTCATTCACCAGAAAACGGCCCTCCAAATTCGCCAGGGCATACCGGGTTTTCTGTATCCGGATATCAATCCCAAAAATGCCGGCGCGGTTTTCGTTCAGGTGCAAAAAGGTGGACGGGCGGCCGCGCGGCAGCTGGCCCAGCGCGCCTTCCTTCAACCATCCGGTTTCAATCAACTGCCCGGCAATCACGGACACAGTGCTGCGCTGGAATCCCGACAGGCGCATCAGGTCGGCCTGGGAAATGGGCTGATGTTTGCGGACCAGGTTCAGGATGGTCCGCCGGTTGATGTCACGGGCGGTCGCGCTCGACGCCACCTTGAAATTGTTCAGGTCAATTTTACGCACTTTCCACCTCCGGACAAAAATACGGTTTATTCATTTTTCAAAACACCTGACAGACGCCGGTCGAGGCATTGCTCCAGCATCTTTTGAGGGATTTTCTGGCCGAATTCAACCCGGCCAATCCGCCGCGCCAGGACAAACCGGATCTCGCCGCCGCTGACTTTTTTATCGAGCCGCATCGCGCCAAAAAGTTTTTTGCGCCGGGCGGCGTTCAATTGGATTTCCACCGGCAGTCCCGCACGGGCCAGCAAGGTTTCAATCCG
>CAZIFP010000089.1:0-10623 GCA_964538105.1 uncultured Bifidobacteriaceae bacterium | reverse complement strand
GGCATCGTGCCCTACGAGGAATCCGCCGGCACGCACTGCGCGTTCGTCGCGAAGATTGTGGAATACGTCGCCACCGGCCTGCCGACGGTCTGCACTCCGCTCAAAAGCGTCCAGAGCTATTTCGAAAACGACCCGCTGGTGAAATTTTCGGCATTCGACGGCGGGGATTTTGGCCGGAAAATCTTGTCGTGGTTCGATGAACCGGTTTCCGAATGGCAGCCACACGCCGCTGTGTCCGCCGCGCGCGTGCAGGCCGAACTGGACTGGCTGCCGCTCTGCCGCAAAGCCGTGGACTTCGTGGAGAAAATTTATTCAACCACCCGGCCGCCGGGTCCGCAAAGCTGATTTGCCCCCGGCGTTCATGCGCCCTGGCGGTTCAACTCTTTCCCCGCTGCCGGTTCGCCTCGTAAAGAAACACCGCCGCCGCCGCGCCGACGTTGAGCGAATCCACCCCGTTCGCCATCGGCACCGCCACCGCTTCGTCGCACGCGGCCAAAACCTCCGGAGAAATGCCCTGGCCCTCGCTGCCGAAGACGAGGCAGCAATCACCTGAAAGATCCGCCTGCGATAAAACCTTTTTGTCCGTGTGCGGATGCGCGGCGAGGCAGCGGATGCCGCGCGCGCGCAATTCGCACAAGGTCTTCGCCAGGGAAAATTGCGGCGGATCATCGCGGCGCAACTGGACGGCGGCGTTGGCCATTTTCACCTCCCAGACCGGCAGTTGGAAGACCGTGCCCATGGAATTGCGCACCGAGCGGCGCAGATAGGGGCTGCTGCAAGTCTCGCCGACCAGCAGCGCCTGCACGCCGAAGGCGACGCAATTGCGCACGACCGCGCCGAGATTTTCCGCGTTCGACAGCCCGTCAATGGCGGCGAACAACTGCGGCTTCGGACTTTTCGCCAGAATCTCGTCAAGTGAAGTCGGCGGCGGAATTTTGCCGACCGAGAGGACGCCTTGAAACAGCGAGTAGCCGACCAGGGTTTCGAGCAGGGATTTTTCCGCAAGATAAACCGTGACCGTTTCCGGGCGCGCTTCGAGCAGCGGGCGGAAATTTATTAGATGTTTTTCCGGCAGCACGACCGAAACGACGGTGAAGCGGCTTTCCAGCAGGCGGCGCGTGACCTTTTCGCCCTCGGCGATGAAGATGCCCTGTGCCTCGTGTTCCGCCGACCGGCGCATGGTGCGATACGGCGCGAGTTCGGGCAGGTCGAGCGATGAGATTTTTTCGGTGCGGAACATTTTTAAAGTTCCAAAGTCGCACACGGCACGTCCTGCGTGGCGAGCTGGAGCCGGACGTGTGTTGCGCCGATGTGATGGAGCTGCTCGGCCATGACGTGCTCGGCGAGCTCGGGCTTGTTGCATTCGCGGCTCAGGTGCGCGAGGTAAAGGTGGTGCAGCCCGGCGGACATGATTTGCGCGGCGGCCTCGGCGGCGGCCACGTTCGAGAGATGACCGTGCCGGCCGAGGATGCGCTGCTTGAGCGGCCACGAGCGGCGCGGACAATCCTGCAGCATCTTCACGTCGTGATTGGATTCAAGCACGAGGACGTTCGCGGGGCGAATTCGGTCGAGCACCAGCTTGGTGGTGTGGCCGAGGTCGGTGGCAAAGCCGATGCTGCCGTGCGCCGTCCGCAAAAGAAATCCCACCGGATCCTGCGCGTCGTGAGGAATGGAAAAGGTCTCGATGCTCACGTCGCCGATTTCAAAGCCCGCGCCGGTGGTGAACAACTGCCAGTTGATTTTCGCCTTCAAATGTTCCGTGCCGTCGAGGCCGTCGGGCATGGGATTTTTTTTGCTGGCCAATTTGGTCTTGAACGCCCAGACGGTGGCGTCCTGCGTGTCGCGGTTGCAGAAGACGGGAATCTGAAATTTATCCGCAAGGCCGAGCAAGCCGGCGATGTGGTCGCTGTGTTCGTGGGTGATCAGAATGGCGGAGAGATTTTCCGGCGTGCGCCCGATGCTGGCGAGGCGCTTGCGGATTTGCAGCGGGGAAAACCCGGCGTCCACGAGGATGCGGGCCTCGGCGGTCTCGACGTAGGCGCAATTGCCGGACGAGCCGCTGCCGAGGATGGTGAATTTGACGGACACGCAATGACGTTAGGCCGCGCCGACAAATCGGGCAAACATTTTTGGCGTCGGATTTGCGCGGACGTTTCGCCGGTTGAATTTGCGACGATGGCTTTATAATCTGCGGCATGAACAATAGATTTCCCGGCGCACTTGTTTTGTGCGCCATGCTTGCGGTTCAAATTCAACTGTTGGGTGCGGATTCGACCAATGAGCCGGTGAAAGTTTCCGGCGATGCCAAGCGGCCAAAGCCGCTGCTGGATCTGGCGGCCCAGCCGATTACGAACGGCTTCACGATTTTTTTGATCGGCGATTCGACGATGGCAAACAAGCCGTTGATCCCGGAAAATCCCGAGCGCGGTTGGGGGCAGATGTTGCCGACATATTTCAAGGCGGGCGTGCGCGTGGAAAATCACGCCATGAACGGGCGCAGTTCAAAAAGTTTTCGCGACGAGGGCCGCTGGCAGACGGTGGAAAATCTGCTCAAACCCGGCGACTGGGTTATCATCCAGTTCGGCCACAACGATGAGAAGGACAAAGATCCGGCGCGCTACACCGCGCCGTTCGGCAGCTTCAAGACCAATTTGATGCAATACGTTTTGGAGACGCGGGCGCACGGGGCCAATCCGGTTCTGGCGACGCCAATCGCGCGGCACAAATTTGACGACGCCGGCAAGGTTGTGGACACGCACGGCGATTATGTGGCGGCGGTGCGCGCGGTGGCGGCGGAGCAGGGCGTGCCACTGATTGACTTGAACAAGCGCAGCGACGAGTTGCTGCGCCGCGAAGGGCCGGAGCTGTCCAGGAAAATTTACATTTATGTGACGGCGGAAGAATATCCGGCGCTGCCGCAAGGCCGGCAGGACGACACGCACATGTGCGCGTTTGGCGCGAGCCGGATGTGTGATCTGGCGGTGGACGAGATCAAAGCCGCCGCTCCCGGACTGGCGCATTTCCTGAATACATCAAAATAACCGTTGGTAATTTGACGTATGGCATAAAGTTTGCGACAGTTTAGCCGGTGAATTTCCATATCCGTGCGAATCTCCGGCGTTGGTTTGTTGCGGCGGGCATCGGCCTCGGGCTTTTGTCCGCTGGCGTGTTTTCCGCCGGTGCGGATGTGGCTGGCCGGCAGATGCTGCACGGACATGTGCCGGCGGCGGTCGGGCATTTGACGCCTCTGGGCCTTCTGCCGGCGACGAACGTGCTTCAACTGGCGATTAGCCTGCCGTTGAGAAATGAGGATGCGTTGAACCAGTTGCTCCGGGAGATTTACGACCCGGCCAGCACGAATTATCACCGCTACCTGACGCCGCAGCGGTTCGCGGAACAATTCGGACCGACGGAGCCGGATTATCAAGCGGTCATTGATTTCGCCCGGACCAATGGGTTGACGGTCACGGCGACGTCTCCGAACCGCGTTCTGTTGGACGTGAGCGGCGACGTGGCGACGGTGGAAAAAATTTTCCATGTGACGATGCGCGTGTATCGTCACCCGGTGGAAAACCGGGATTTTTTTGCGCCGGACAGCGAACCTTCAATTGATTTGGGTATTCCGATTTCGCACATCAGCGGGCTGGACGATTTCATCATTCCCCGTCCGGCGATCATAAAAAAAAACTTTCCGGCGGATAAACTGGCTGGCGTGACGCCGGCCACGGGTTCGGGTCCGAGCAGTTTGTATATGGGAAGGGATTTTCGGGCGGCTTACGTCCCGGGCACTCCGCTGAACGGGGCGGGACAAACGGTCGGGCTGTTCGAGCTGGACGGTTATTATCCGGCGGACATCACGAAATACGAGACCGCCGCCGGGATGCCCAATATCGCGCTGAACAATATTTATATTGATGGCTTTGGCGGCTCCGCGGGTGCCGATAATGTCGAGGTGGCGCTGGACATTGACATGGCCATTGACATGGCGACGAACCTGTCCGCGGTGATTGTTTATGAAGGGCAAAACGGCGGCATCAATGTTCCCCTGGACATGTTGAACCGCATCGCGACGGACAATCTTGCCAAGCAAATCAGTTCTTCGTGGCTCATCGGTGATAATTCCGGTTATGACACGGCTTACAAGCAGATGGCCGCGCAGGGGCAATCCTTCTTTCAAGCATCGGGTGACGACGGCGCTTTTTATCCGGGCATTGCGCAGTCAACCGACGACACAAACATCACATTAGTCGGCGGGACGACTTTATACACGACCGGACCGGGAGGCGCGTTGACATCGGAATCGGCGTGGAACTGGCGCATCACCGATCCGCCTTATACCAACGGCACCGGCGGCGGGATCAGTTTGAACAACATCGCGATTCCGAGCTGGCAGACCGGCATCAGCATGACCAGCAACCAGGGTTCAACGACCGTTCGGAATATTCCCGACGTGGCGCTGACCGCAGACAGTATTTATGTTATTGCCGACAACGGCACTAGCTACTCCATCGGCGGCACCAGCGCTGCGGCGCCGTTATGGGCGGGTTACACGGCGCTCATCAACCAGCTGGCGGCTGCGGTTGGTAGTCCGACCGTCGGTTTTCTGAATCCGGCCATCTATGCGATTGGCAAAGGCGCGAACTACACCCTGAATTTTCACGACGTCACCGCCGGCAACAACACCAACGCGGCCGTCGGCAATAAATATTTTGCCGTGGCCGGTTACGATTTATGCACCGGCTGGGGCACGCCGAATGGAACCAATCTGATAAACACCCTCGTGCCGCCGGTATACTTCGCGGCCATCACCAATGCCGGTTGGACGCTGCTGATGGAAAGCGCGACGCCGACGAATGGCGCGATTGATCCCGGCGAAACGGTCACTGTCAACCTCGTGCTTCAAAATCAGGGCACTCTGGCGACCTCCAATCTCGTCGCCACGGTCCTGCCGAATGCCGGGGTGTTGGCACCGAGCGGGCCGCAAAGCTACGGCGCAGTCGCGGCGTATGGCGGCACCACCAACCAGCCATTCACGTTCACCGCCGCCGGAACCTGCGGCTCAAACATCATGGCGATCCTGCAACTTCAGGACGGCACAAATAATCTCGGAACGGTGAACTTCACCTTGCCGCTGGGCGGAATCTCAACCAATCTCGTCCCGATTTTTGCGCAAAATTTTGACGGCGTCACCGCGCCCGCGCTGCCGTCCGGCTGGACGACCGTGAACATCACCGGCACCGCCAACAGTTGGGCGACCACTACGGCGTCTTCCGACACGCCGGCTAATTCAGCCTTCATTTCCGACATTGCCAGCAGCAGCGAAAACGCCCTGGTTTCGCCGGTGATTTCCATTGCCAGCGCTAACGCCCAGCTTTCCTTCCGGCATAATTACAGCTTCGATTATCATTCAGCTTCGTCGCACGTTTATCGGGATGGTGGCGTGCTGGAGATTAAAATTGGCAACGGAGCTTTTACCGACATTCTTGCGGCCGGCGGGAGTTTTGTCACCGGCGGTTACAATAACACAATCAACACCGCGAACAATAATCCGCTCAACGGCCGTTCTGCCTGGGTCGGCATTTTTAATACCTGGCAAACTGTCGCTGTCAACCTGCCGGCTGCCGCAGCCGGACAGAATGTCCAGTTGCGCTGGAACTGCGGGACAGACAGCAGCAATACCGGTGCCGGGGCGGTGGGCTGGTATGTGGATTCCATTTCCATCACCGGCGCGATGGTTACGGCCAACTGTCTTTCGGTGTTTACTGACATCGCCGCCGGCCAGTCGCTGGCGACGAATTCGCTGAACGCCGGCCAGAATTTCATTTACACCATCACCGTCACCAACCTCGGTCCGCAGGCCGCCGCGAACGTGATGGTCACCGACACCGTGCCGGCCCATGCTACGTTTGTCTCCGCTTCCCCCGGTTACAGCTATTTGGCGGGACAAGTGGTCTGGCCGGTGGGAATGTTGCCGGTGGCTGCGTCCACAAATTTCACGCTCACGCTTTCTCCGGCCGGCGGCAATGTTTTCACCAACATCGCCAGTGTCGGCACCATAACGCCGGAAATCTCCATCGCCAACAACACGGCCACGCTGGTCTCCACCCAGGCGGTTTCCGTGCCGGCGGGCATCAGCGCCGGGCCGGTTGGCCAGACCGTCCAGTGCGGCAGCAATGCGACGTTCTCTGTCGCCGTCACCGGCACCGCGCCGTTAAGCATTCAATGGATTCTGGACGGCTTGCCTGTCACGGGCGCGACGAACACCATTTTTTCGCTCACGAATTTGCATCCGCCGAATCACACCTTCGCCGTCGCCGTCACCAATGTTTCCGGCAGCGCGACCAGCAATGCCGTCGTCACGGTCATTGACACGCTGCCGCCGGTCATCACGTTGAACGGCGCAAATCCAATTTACGTCGAGTTGGGCGGCACGTTCACCGATCCCGGCGCGACGGCCAACGATGTTTGCGCAGGCGTTGTTCCTGTCACCGTCGGCGGCAACGTCAACACCAGCGCCGTCGGCACCAACACGCTGACTTACACCGCCACCGACGGCAACGGCAATACCAATACCGCAGCGCGCACCGTCATCGTGCGCGACACCACGCCGCCGGTGATTTCGTGGAGTTTCACGAATCTGGTTTGGGCGGCGAATCCAAACTGCGTTGCGCTGATGACCGACGTGACCGGGACCAATTTCGTTCTCGCCACGGATTTGTCCGGAACGCTGACGATTTCGCAAACGCCTACAAACAATTCAATTTTGCCGCTGGGAACCAATGTCGTCGTGATTGCGGCTGGTGACGCTTCCGGCAACACCGCGTTCTCGACCAACACCATTGTCATTCAGGATCAGACCCCGCCGCTGATTTTAAGCCAGCCACAGAGTGCGACAAATCTTGTTGGTGCGACCGCCGGTTTTAGTGTGGCCGCGACCGCCTGCACGCCGATCACCTTCCAATGGTTTTTCAACAGCGTAACTCTGACCGATCAGACGAACAGCATTTTGACGCTGGCTTCCGTCACCATTACCAATGCCGGAAATTATTCCGTGGTTGTGACTTCGTCCGGCGGTTCGAGCAACAGCGTCGTTGCCACTTTGACGGTGTTGAATCCGGTTCCGGTCATTGCTGGAGTGGCCGCCAATCCAGATGGCAGCTTTACGCTCAACCTAGCCGGCGCACCCGGCGGCACCTACATTTTGGAAACGACAACCAATCTGGTTCCAGTCGTCATCTGGCTGCCCATCGCGACCAACACGCTCGACGCGAGCGGCACCTGGCTGTTCACCGACCTGCAGGCCGAGAACTTCCAGCAACAGTTTTACCGGCTTGAACTCGCGCCGTGATTTCCGGCCGGCCGGTCTTTGCGCGCGCCGCTTGCCCGGCGCGCAAAAAGAAAGCAAGATGGCCGCGTGAGCGACTTTCTCCAGCGCCTTGAAGGGAATATCCAGTCGCGCGGACTGTTGCCGCGCGGAAAAAGGATTCTTGTCGCGGTTTCCGGCGGCGTGGACTCAATGGTGCTGCTCCACGCGCTGAATTCACTCGCCCTGAAATTCCGGTGGAAAATCTCCGTCGCGCATTTCAACCACCAGTTGCGCGGACGCAGCAGCGATGCGGATGAACGGCTCGTCCGCAAAACCGCCGCCGCGCTCAAGCTGTCGGTGGCCGTCGGAACGGCCGATGTGAAACAATTCGCAAAAAAATCGAAGCTTTCCACCGAGATGGCCGCCCGGAAATTGCGGCATGATTTTTTTGCACGAACTGCGCGCGAACGGAAAATTTCAACCATTGCGCTCGCCCATCACGCGGATGACCAGGTGGAGCTTTTCTTTGTGCGTCTTCTGCGCGGCGCGGGCGGCGAAGGGCTGGCTGGCATGAAATGGCGCGCGCCGTCGCCGGTGAATCCAAAAATTGCGTTGGTCCGTCCGCTGCTGGATTGTTCCAAGGCTGAATTGTGTGGGTTCGTCCGCGAAAATGAAATCCGTTTCCGTGAGGATGCGACCAATTTTTCGCTGGACGCGAAGCGCAATCGGATTCGGAATGAACTGCTTCCCCTGATCCGCAAACATTACCAGCCCGGCTTGAGCAAAACCGTCTTGCGGCTCATGGAAATTGTCGGCGCGGAGTCGGATGCGATTGGCCGTATCGCTGAAAACTGGTTGCGGCAACGCGCGCCTGATTTTGAAAACTTGCCCGCCGCCGTCCAGCGACGTGTTTTGCAATCGCAACTGGGTTCGCTCGGCTTGACGGCGGATTTTGACCTGATCGAATCGCTCCGGCAATCGGCGGACACCATGGTCAGCGTTGCTTCTGATTTTTCCGTCTCGCGGAACGCTGCCGGCAAGGTGAAGTTGCAAAACATTTCCGCCGTTGCCGGATTTAATCCAAACCAGTTGGAGTTGAACTTGGCGGGCAGGGCGGGGGAAGTTGTTTTTGATGCCACCGATGCGAGTTGGAAATTTGATGTTCAAAAAAATTTCAACCGGCCTCGCGGCAAGACCGGTTGCGAATTTTTTGATGCGGAAAAAGTCGGAAGTCCGGTCACGCTGCGGCATTGGCGGCCGGGAGATGTTTTTCAGCCGATTGGTTTGAAATCGCAGGTGAAGTTACAGGATCTATTCACGAACGCGAAAATTCATCGCAACCGACGACACAGGCTGATTGTCGCCGAGGCTGCCGGCGGTGAAATATTTTGGGTCGAAGGTTTGCGGATTTCCGAAAACTTCAAATTGACGGCAGAAACCAAGCGGCGGCTGGT
Organism: uncultured Bifidobacteriaceae bacterium; assembly: GCA_964538105.1. Taxonomy (GTDB): domain Bacteria; phylum Verrucomicrobiota; class Verrucomicrobiia; order Limisphaerales; family UBA11358; genus UBA11358. The sequence goes on along the minus strand of CAZIFP010000089.1, from coordinate 1,863 downwards.
CTGGCGCTGGCACCGTCCGCAAAGTGTTTGAACCGGCGCGGTGAAACGATTAGTCTCGTCAAAAGTCTTGTCGCCACATGAAAAAATCTCCGCCATTATTCCATGCTTTAATCATTCCGGGAAAACACGCCTGATGAAAGCCGGACAAGACCCGCGTTGAAACTGGCAAGTGATGAACATCAAAGATAATTCTGTTCCCAGTAGCACCGCCGATGAAAGATTTGATCTGGTGAGGCTGGCGTTGCTCGGCCTGCTGGTTTGCCTGGCGGCCATCAGCACGCAAAGCTACTGGATTGACGAACTCTGCACGGTTTGGAAGGCCGTCCAGCCGACGGTGACGGATTGGTGGCAGGCCATGCGGGCCGAAGGCGACTCCATGCTGCAGATTCCGTTTTATGAGCTTTACGCCTGGGCGTGGGAAAAATTGGCGGGATCGGGCGAATTTGCCATGCGTGCGGGCAATGTGCCGTGGTTTTTGCTTGGATTGATCACGCTGGCGACGGCGTTGCCAAGGCAATCCTTGCGCCGCTGGTGCGTGGCGCTCGCGTTATTATTTTCTCCGTTTGCCTGGTATTATCTCAATGAAGCCCGTCCTTATGCGATGCAAATCGGGGCCGGTTGCATGGTGTTCGCCGCGCTCTATCAACTCGGTCAGGGACAAGCCGAAGCCCCATTGTGCGAACGGCGCTGGGTCGTCATTCTTTGTTCTGGCTCTTTGCTTCTGGCGGGCAGTGGCATGCTGGCGATGCTGTGGCTTGGGGCCTATTGGGCTGGCGCAATTTTTAGCACGCAAAAAAAACGCCTGCTCCAATTGGCAAAAAATTATTGGGGATGGTGGGTTTTAACCTTCGGCCTTCTCTTCATCCTGGGTTTGTATTATCTGTGGACCTTGAGCATCGGTGCCCGCGCCACCAGCGCCGGCACGACGGACGTAAAAAACATAATGTTCATTTTCTACGAGCTGTTTGGTTTCACCGGGTTTGGACCGGGCCGGCTCGAAATTCGCTATGGCGGTCTTGCCGTGTTTCGCCAGTGGCTGCCTTGGCTGGCGATCTACGGCATCATTTTGGCATTTTTGCTGGCGAGTGGTTGCCGGCAGTTAATCAGGGATTATCGGGTGCGGACACTGAGGGCCTGGCTGGTTGCGTTTGCATTGGTGCTGGGATTCATTCTGGCCGTTGGCTTCAAGGTGCATTTCCGGGTGCTGGGGAGGCATTGCGCACCGCTGTTGCCTTTGATTTTATTTGTGCAGGGAGTGGGTCTTGCCACATGGCTGAACCGGGGGAAATTCTCGTGGCGCCTGTTGGCCGCGCTGTTTCTGGGAACCTGTCTGGTTTCAGACGCAAACGTTCGTTTTGGCGGGCGCCACGCCAAGGACGATTATCGTGATGCGGCGCGGCTGGGTCGTGAGGCATTGTCGCAAGGTCAGAGCGTCTGGTGGAGCGCTGAAATCCAGGGTGCGTGGGTCTATCACATGGCGGTGACAACCCAGCCGACCAACTCCCGCGCGGCCTTTGTCATAATCAATCCAGAACTGGCATCGCTTCAGGCTCTGCCCAAACCGGACTTGGTGCTGCTTTCCAAGCCGGATTTGTATGACGGGCAGGGTGCAATTCAATTTTATTTGAAACAAAACAATTATCGTCTGGCGCAAAAACTTTCCGCCTTCACCGTCTGGCGTCGGCAATAGTCATAAAGCCGCAATCACCATTTGACTTCCCTCAAAGCATTTTTGAAAGTTCTTTACACACCCGTCGCCGCAATCTACAATCCGCCCCTCTTATATTGATTTTGATTTGAAATTCTATTATGGAAGCTAAGACGAAAACGATTGAACAGTTCAAAGTGCATGCCAAAGACACC
>CAZIFP010000088.1:0-10719 GCA_964538105.1 uncultured Bifidobacteriaceae bacterium | reverse complement strand
AAATCCTAACACACCCGCAAACAATTGGCTACAGTTTTATTTAATATGCTCTAGTTTGAGGATGCCTGTTGATCGTTTTACTCAAATGTGCAATGCTGATTTTTCTGAATCACCCCACAAATTCACCACCATCTCCCTCTGCGGCGTAAACGGGCATTTGGCCTTGGGTGTGATGTGAGCCGCGTCCCTTTTCCTCAAAGCAAACTGCGATCCCGTCATCAATACATTTTTGCCCTGTTGTTCCGTCAATTGTTCCACAGCAGCATCCCCAGCACCCCAGCGTTCAGCACAGGCACTGATGTTTTCTGGCAGGATTTAACATAATTCTATGGCCGTTTGAGGATCTTCCCAAAATTTTCCTCGTCCGGCTCAATTTCAATCCGGTGTCCTTCCTTGGCGGCTGGACCTTGCGTTGGAACCCGGCTTTTAGTTTCCGCCTTTGGCGCAGCAGCGGAGCCGAGCGGAGGTGCGTCAATGACTGTCGCTTCAGCTGGATCGCTGTCCAACGGCTCTGGATTTTGACTGGGAATGAACCAACCGGTCCGGCTCTCCATCCATTTGGCGTAACGTTGAAAACTCCACATGCCGTGTTCAGCACCCGTTTCGAGGGCAGAGCTGATTTTGAAAAAATCACGGTTGCGAATGAAATTTTTCACCGCATGCGTGGCCATCAGGATTTCACATTCTGGCACGCGAATGTTTAAATCTGTCCGGAAGCGGAGCCTTTGCGAAATGACCGCTACCAGACAATCCGCCAATTGCGCACAAACGGCGCTTTGAATCTCGGGCGGAAAAGCCGAGGCCACTCGTTGCACCGCCTCGGCGCAACTCGATGAATGAACCGTGGCCAGAACTAGATGGCCGGTCTCCGAGGCGCTCAACGTCAGCCGCATGGTTTCCGGATCGCGCATTTCACCGACCATCAGCACATCCGGGTCTTCACGCAGCGCATCCAGCAGCGCCTGCTCAAAGCTCGGTGTATCGCGCCCAACTTCACGTTGTCTGATGTAAGCACGGCGAGGGCGGAAGGAATATTCGATGGGATTTTCCACCGTGATGATGTGCAAGGTTTCGGTCAGGTTGATTTCCTGAATCAACGCTGCCAAGGTTGAAGATTTGCCGCTGCCGGTCGGGCCACTGACTAAGATCAAGCCATGCGTGTTTTTGACGAGCTTTTTGAGATCAGGATGCAAATTGAGTTTTTCGACCGTCGCTTGAAAGGTGCTGAGCAGACGAATAGCCAAACCCAGACCGCGTGACGTTTTCAAAATGTTGATCCGACAACGGACGCCATGAATCGTCTTGGACAAATCAAACGACCGACGTTCCAGAAAAACCGGCCATTGCTCCTCGCCGATGAGTCCTCGCGCCATTGTCATCAACGTCTTTGGCGCAATAGGTTCACCCGAAACCCGCAAGACACCGCGAATGCGCAACGCCGCCTGCACTCCGGCTTCCAGATGCAGATCGCTTGCGCCGCTTGCCGCTGCTGATTCAACTAAAGATTCCAATTCCATTGGTTTGCCTAGAGTATTTAACAGTTCAACCGCTGAAAAGTTCTTTGCTTGAAATGCTTTTTCCCTTTTCCCCCATAATTGGGTTAAAATTCATCCAGCCAAAACTTTCGCGCTCGTTTCATAGGGTTGCAAGATCTCAGTTTTAACCACCAGCCTTCCCCGCACATTTCTCCGCGTCATGAGTTACGCGAAGTGGCTCTAAACGGTCCAGACAGCAGCAGCACATTTAGGACAAGTTTCTGGTTGTGCTGCTTCGTATTTCTCAACGTCAGCTTTTTCTTGAGCCGTGATGGTGTGGTGGATGTGTTTGGAAATTAGTTCGGTGTAGCGTTCGTAAGCAATCATGGTGGCGAAATTTTGGGGGTGTATGCCATTTTTGCCCGCGTCAATGCCACAAAAGACAGACTTGCCTGGCAACAGATTTTCTCCAATCACTTCGGTGCCGCCATCGCGAACGCGCGAGCCTTTGAAGAAATTCAAAAACTCAAGGCGGAGTTGGAGCAACAGAATGCCTATCTCAAGGAAGAAGTCATCGAAGCCAAAGCGTTCGGCGATCTAGTCGGGCAAAGCGCGGCGCTGCGGCAAATTTCCAGCCAGATTGATTTGGTTGCGCCCACCGACGCTTCGGTTTTGATTCTGGGCGAAACCGGCACGGGCAAAGAATTGGTCGCGCATGAAATTCATCGCCGCAGCCGGCGAAAAGACAAACCGCTCATCCGCGTCAACTGCGCGTCTGTCCCGAAGGATTTGTATGAGAGCGAATTTTTCGGCCACGCGCGCGGCGCATTTACCGGGGCGGTCAAGGACCGCGCCGGTCGTTTCGAGGCGGCGGAGGGAGGGACGATTTTTTTTGGATGAAATCGGAGAGGTGCCCATGGAGTTGCAAAGCAAGCTGCTGCGCGTTTTGCAGGAAAAATGCTACGAGCGGGTCGGCGAAGACCGCACACGACACGCCGATGTCCGCATCATTGCGGCGACGAACCGTGATTTGAAAAGCGAAGCCGCCGCCGGCCGTTTTCGCGAATACCTCTATTATCGCTTGAATGTTTTTCCCATTCAGATTGCGCGGTTGCGCGAACGCCGCGAAGACATTCCGTTGCTCGCGAAACATTTCATCAATTTGTCCGTGAAGGAAATGGGCTGCGCCAAGCCGCGCCTGACGCGGGCCGGCATCATTCGACTCCAGGGCTACGACTGGCCCGGCAACATCCGTGAGTTGCGCAATGTGATCGAACGCGCGGTCATTCTTGCGCGCGGCGGAACTCTCGACTTCGATTTTCCGGCGGCAGAAACTGCGCTGGTTCCGGCGCGCCGGGTAGCGCGGGCAGAGGTCGACGCCGAACCGGAATTTCTCACCGAGACTGAACTGCAACGGCGCGAACGCGAGAATCTCCTGGCTGTTCTTGAAAAAGCCAATTGGAAAATCAAGGGTGCCGACGGCGCGGCTGAACTATTGGGAGTCAACTCTGCAACCCTGTTGAGCCGGATGAGGAAGATGGGACTGAAGCGTCCCACTTGAACGGCTATCTGGGTTTTTCCAATTGTAATAATTTTGTTTCCAGTTCCCCTATCTTCCGGTTTGAGGTGATTAGGTGCTCCACATAGGTGGCAAGTAAATCATCCAATTCCCGTTCGGATCCGTGTTATGAACGAAAAGTGGCCAGAACATTTGCGCGAATTTTGTTAGTCGCAACTATCGCAATCTACCAAAGGCAGTCGGCGAGATTCCAAAAACTGATGCAAACACACGTGAAAAGTGAAACGGATCCAAGAAGCCGGTTTCCACTGCCACCATTTTTACAAGTGTGCCGGGTTGTTGCAGGCGCTCGGCTGCATGATGCATCTTGAGCCGGAGGAGATATTGATAGGGGCTTTGGTTGTCGTAGCGCCGGAACAGACGGCAGAGGTAGGCGTTGTTGAGATGACATTCGCTGGCAATTTGGTCCAGCGTCCGCAACTGCAGACTATGCTGTTCGATGTAACGACGGCATTGTTGATAAGTTATATAAGCAAGCGTTTCTGCGCCGTCAAGCGGTGCCCGCGCCCAGGCTATCCGCAGCGCCAGACACTCCAGCAGTTTCGCACACAATTTCTCACTCGCGCGTTGGACTTGCAATCCAACTTGAATCAGCTCGTCAAAAAGAGGTTGCAAGGCATTCGGCGGAACGACGGCTGACACACGGCCGGCGGTCAGACCGCAGGAATGCAGCAAGGCCGGGGCATTGATTCCAGTGAAGTCCACGAAGTATTTTACCAGTGGGTCGGCTGCGTCGCCGGTAATGTGATGCGGGGTGTTTGTGCCATAGGAAAACAAACATCCAGGTTGCAGCGGATAATTTCTTCCTTTGAGTTTCACCTCGCCACGTCCATGCGCCACATACTCAATTGAATAATACGGAAACGCTTCGCGATGAATGGCGTAATCCGGCATGCAATGTTCCAACCCGCCACATACCACCACCAGTGGCCGGGTTTTCGGTGGATTCAGGTCGAGGAAAAACCGCCGCGCCTTCGCCACGTCGGTGGAAAAGAACTCCGGCGCGCCTTTGCCTCGGTTGGCTGGCGGCGGCGTTTTCACAGGATTAAGTCAATAATATCCATGCACCGGCCTACTATATCCATTCCCGCGCAAACCTGTCGAAAGTATTTTATAAATGTTCACATTGAGGTGCCAAAGACCAGCAGGCTCAAAAATCAGCAAACAGGAAGCAAATTTATGAAAGAAAGGAAACGCATCGTGGAAAAAGACGCCCCGCTGAAGAAAGATGATTTGATCGTCATCACCGGCGCGGGCGGATTCATCGGCGGCAACCTCGCCCGCTATTTCACCAGGAAGGGTTTTACCAACATTCGCGCGGTGGACAAAAAGCCGCTTTACGAGTGGTATCTGCATACACCAGGCGTCCAGAACCTTTGCCTGGATGTGAGCCTTGAGGAAAACTGCAAACGCGTATGCGAAGGCGCGGTGGAAGTCTATAATCTCGCCGCCGACATGGGCGGCATGGGCTTCATCGAACGGTTCCGCGTGGAATGCCTGCGCTCGATTTTGATCAACACGCATATGGTCGAGGCGGCTTACAAGGCCGGGACGCGGCGCTATTTTTATTCCAGCTCGGCCTGCGCCTACAACACTTTGCTGCAAAAAGACCCGAATGTTCGCGCGCTCAAGGAATCCGACGCGTATCCCGCGATGGCCGAGCGCGGCTACGGCTGGGAAAAATTGATTTCCGAAATGTTCTGCCAGGAATACTGGCACGAGCGCGGCATGAAAACGGCGATTGCGCGTTTCCACAATGTTTATGGCCCGCATGGCACCTGGGACGGTGGCCGGGAAAAAGCGCCCGCCGCGCTGTGCCGCAAGGTCATTGAGGCGATTGCCACCAGCAAGAAGGACATCATGATCTGGGGCAACGGCGAGCAGACGCGCAGTTTCATGTATATTGACGACTGCGTTCAGGGCATTGACAAGATCATGCACTGCGATGGTTTGATCGCGACGCCGATCAATCTTGGTTCAAGCGAACTTGTTTCCATCAACGAGCTTTTGACCAAGATCGAAAAAATCACCGGCGTGAAAATAAACCGCAAATACGATCTCAACGCGCCGCAGGGTGTGGCCGGTCGCAATTCTGACAATACGTTCATCAAAAATGTTCTCAAATGGGAGCCGGGCACAATCCTGAACAAAGGTCTGGCGGAAACCTACAAATGGATTAAGGAGCAATACCATGCACGCAAGGCCGGCAAACGCGTTGGCATCGGCTGATTCTTATCGGAAAAAATACAACCGCCGCCAGCAGTCGTGCCCACCGGCGGCACCATTTAGCCATCGCAACCAAAATTAAACATATGCACCTAAAATCCTTCCTTGCCTCACTTGTTGTCGCTGCCATCGCCGTGAATATTAAGGCAGCACAATCGGACACAAATTTAAATCTGCCGGTCAGCTCCGGCCCTTTCACCGGAACGATGGATTCGCTGACGAATTATTCCTGCCCGGACTGGTTTCGCAACGCGAAGTTCGGCATCTGGGCGCACTGGGGTCCGCAGTCCGTCCCGATGGAAGGCGACTGGTATGCCCGCAAGATGTATCAACAAGGCTCGGCCGATTATAAGGATCACCTGGCGCGTTGGGGTCATCCGTCTACGAACGGCTGGAAGGACATCATCCCGCTGTGGAAGGCGGAAAAATGGGATCCGGAAAAGTTGATTGAACTCTACAAAAAGGCGGGCGCGAAATATTTCGTGAGCATGGGTTCGCATCACGACGATTTCTTCCTGTGGAACTCCAAGTTGCACAAATGGAACGCGGTTCAAGTCGGCCCGCACCGCGACGTGGTTGGCGAATGGCAGTTGGCAGCGAAAAAGAATGGGTTGCCTTTTGGCGTGTCCGAACATCTCGGCGCAAGTTTTAGCTGGTTTCAGGATTCACACAAATCGGACAGAACCGGCCCCCTGGCCGGAGTGCCTTACGATGGCGCGAATTCCAACAACTGGGAGCTTTATCATTTTCCCGCCGCAACCAACGACAAAAGTTCGTGGTATACCAAGGATCCGCGCTGGCAGCAGCAGTGGTATGATGAAATTAAAGAACTCGTGGACGATTATCATCCTGACCTGCTTTACAGCGACGGTCCCGTGCCCTTCGGCAATGAGGTCGGCTTGAGCCAGATTGCCAATCTTTACAACGACAGCCTCAAAAATAATCACGGCAGGCTGGCGGTCTACAATTGCAAGCAGCCGTCGGGCGGCCGCTGGGTGCAAGATTTCGAGCGCGGCGTCAACGGCGGCATCAATCCGTATCCATGGCAGACCGACACCTCCATCGGCGACTGGTTCTACAACCGGCACTGGAAATACCAGCCGTTGAGTTGGACGGTGCACATGCTTGTGGACATCGTGAGCAAGAACGGCAATCTGTTGCTCAACGTCGTGCTGCGACCGGATGGCTCGCTGGATCCCGAAGTGGAAACGATGCTGCTACAGCTTGCCGACTGGACGGCAGTGAACGGCGAGGCGATTTACGGCACGCGTCCGTGGCTGGTTTACGGCGAAGGACCGATGCAGGTCAAAGGCGGCGCGTTCAAGGAAAATTTTACCTACAGCGCCAAAGACATCCGCTTCACGACGAAGGGTAAGACGCTTTACGCGATTGCGCTGGGCTGGCCGGATGACGGCCGATTTGTCATCAAGTCGCTCGCTAAAACCGATGATGTCAGCGCGAATCAAATCAAGCGCGTCGAGTTGCTTGGTTACGAGGGGAAATTAAAATTTACGCAGACGACGGAAGACTTGACGGTGGAACTGCCTGATAATCATAAATTACAAGACATCGAAGTCAGCGACCTGACTTGCTCACTGCGCATCACCGGCAAGAATTTGAAACCCGCGCCGGTTGCACCGACGGCAAGCGTCATTCTACCAGATAACCAGGGCCGGTTGATTCTGAACGCCAGCGACGCGAGGTTGCATGGCGAGCAACTGAAGCTGGAAACGCAGGGCGGCATGCCCGACATCGGCTTCTGGGACAAGGCTGATGAGTGGGTTTCGTGGAACGCGCACATCGCTCAACCCGGCACCTATCAGGTCAGCGCGACTATTGCTGCCGCGAATGGCGCTGCGGAATTAGTCATTGGTGTTGCCGGCGAAAATCTGTCCGTCAAGATTCCGCAAGCCGCCGGCTGGGACAAGTTTTCCTCGACCGACCTCGGCCCCGTGGAAATCAAGTCGGCGGGCGATTTAACCGTGAGCGTTCGGGCTAAAGACACGACGAGTTGGAAGGCCATCAATCTTAATTCCATCCGCCTGACGCCGGTCGCCCGGTAATTTTCAGCCAAACCGATGCAAAACATTTCCGCCGCTGCCAAACTGATCGGTTTCATTCCCAACCGCCTGCAACTCGCGGGCGGCTGGATTGACCAGCCGTTCGTCTCGCGCCACAATCCCCGGCCGCCCGGCTCGATGGTCGTGGTGCAGATCGAACCCGATTTCCGGCCAATGGACCGTTCCGGCATCGCCAGCGGCACGCGCACCATCGCGATGAAAATGTGGAAAGGTAAATTGCCGGACCGTCCGCTGGACGAGCTGGTGCGCGAACTTTACGACGCGGAAAATCAAGGCAAGGCCGAGCCGAGCGGTTCGCAGGACATGATCGGCCTAATTTATCCAGGCGTGAACCGGCTCGATTATGATTTCAAAATTCATGACGGCGTTTTTCCCTCGCATATTGAATCATGCACCCACGCCAAGGTTGCACGCTGGCTGGAAAAAGTTTTGCATTTGATCCCCGTCGAGCCACGGCCGGATGGCTACAGCCCGCTCGGCATTAAAAATCTGGAGCCAGAGTGGGTGGCAAAACTCGGCCAGTCGGGAAAAGACTGCTTCGACGCGATTGTCAAAATGGACGCGAACGCGCTCGGCGCGTCGCTCAACCTGAACATGAAATGCTGGGAGACGCTGCTGCCACAGGTCGTCCGACATCCGCTGCTGCGCGTGGAGTTGATGCCGATTTTACAGGCATATCAAAAACAATATCTCGGCGCGATGTATTCCGGTTGCGGTGGCGGTTATCTGATCGTCGTTTCAGAGAAACCAGTCCCCGGCGCGTTCAAGGTCAATGTCCGAGTTGCGCGAAAATGAGCTTATTCAGACAAGTCATCGTCAGCGGCGGATTTGACGACCTCAAGTCGCGCGACCTGCGTTTTCTTGAAGAGGCGGCGAGGCTTGGCGAGTTAACGGTGTTGCTCTGGCCGGACGCGACGCTACAAAAACTTACGGGCCAGCCGCCAAAATTTCCGCTGGCCGAACGACAGTATTTTTTGAACGCCGTCCGTTACGTCAGCAAAGTCATTGAAGCTGATGGTTCGACCTGCTTCGACTCGCTGCTCAAAAGTTTGCAGCCCGACTTATGGGCGGACTGCGAAGCCACGACAAATGACGCCCGCCAAAAATTTGCCGCCAAAAATAAAATTTCCTATCGCATTTTCTCGGCAGACGAGTTGCAAGGTTTTCCCGAACCGCCGCCGATGCCGTCCGCGACGGGCCGCAAGAAGATTATTGCGACGGGTTGCTACGACTGGTTTCACTCTGGCCATGTGCGTTTTTGCGAGCAAGCCTCAGTTTACGGTGATCTTTATGTTTGTCTCGGCAGCGACGCCAATGTGCGGTTGTTAAAAGGCGAGGGCCATCCGCTGTTGTCCCAGGAAGAACGACGCTACGTCGTCGGCTCGATCAAATTTGTGAAACAGGCCCTTATCACCACCGGTTCGGGCTGGGTGGATGCCGACCCGGAAATTCGGCGGCTCCAGCCGGACATTTATGTCGTCAACGAAGACGGCGACAAGGGCGGCAAGCGTGAGTATTGCCAGAATCTCGGCATCGCATACCTTGTGCTCAAACGAACTCCCGCACCAGGCTTGCCCCAGCGTTCCAGCACGGTTCTGCGTGGGTTCTAAATGATAAACTGCATATGCTAAAGACCGGCATCCTCAATCCGCAGATCAACTCACTGCTCAGCCGCGTGCGCCACACGAATACGATTGTCATCGCCGACCGGGGTTTCCCGTTCTGGCCTATGATTGAGACGGTGGACATCTCCGTGGTGAATGATTTGCCGACGGTTTTGCAGTTGTTGAAGGCCGTTCGTCCGAATTTCCAGATTGGCAAGGCGTGGATGGCGCAGGAATTCTTGAATCAAAACAGCGCCAAAACACGCGCCGCCTTCTCCGAAGCATTGCGCGGGATGGAGTTGATCCACGAGCCTCATGTTGAATTCAAAAAACGCATTCCGCACGCCATTGGCCTGATCCGCACCGGCGACACCACGCAATACGCCAACCTTATTTTGGAAAGCGCTTGAAGAATCTATGACACCAACTCCACAACCTGCCATAACCAAAAGTCAGGGTGGCGGCCTGTTTCGCAATGCCAACGGACAAAACCTCTTTGTAACATTTGCACTCGTCACTTCACTCTTTTTGCTGTGGGGCTTTTGCAATGGCATGATTGACATCCTCAACAAACATTTTCAGGATTCGCTGCACATCAACAAGGAACAGTCCGGCCTGGTGCAGTTCGCCAATTACCTCGCGTATTTTCTCATGGCGATTCCCGCCGGCTTGATCGCGCGAAAGTTCGGCTACAAGGGCGGCATCCTGGTCGGGCTGACGTTGATCGCGGCCGGCGCGTTCTGGTTCATCCCGGCAACCAGCATTGGCGAATACTGGGCGTTTCTGCTGGGCTTGTTCATCATCGCGGCGGGCATGACCTGCCTGGAAACCATCGCCAATCCTTACACGACGGTGCTGGGTGCGCCGGAACACGGCGCGACGCGCATCAACATCGCCCAGACGCTGAACGGCGGCGGCTGGATTCTCGGCCCGATTGTCGGCGGGCACTTTGTTTTTTCCAGTGGTGACGGCGCGAACCCCAACGCCGGCCTGTCCACACCCTACCTGGGCATCGGATTCTTTGTGGCCGTCCTGCTAGTTATCTTCGCATTGTCCAAAGTGCCGGATCTGCATGCCAAGGATGAAAGTAAAAAATCCCCCGACCAACAAACTCGCCTTAAACCTTCCGACGGCCAACTGGCGGGCATCGGCATCGCCCTGGCGATTGTCTGGGGCCTCTTATATTTTTTCATCGCGCCGATTTTGGGACTGGTGTGGGCGCTGCTGGATTTGCCCGCCAATCTGCTTGACCCGACCAAATACGGTTTGATCGTGGTCGCCTACATCGGCTCCTTCATCGTGGCTTCCAAAAACTGGGATCTGTTCCGGCGCAAACATTTTACGCTCGGTGTCGTCACGCAGTTTCTGTATGTCGCGGCGCAGACCGGCATCTTCAGCTTCTGTGTGAATTACATTTTGGAAAACGACCCCGGCGTGACCAAGCTGGAAGCCTCCAAATGGCTGGGTGCAATTGGATTCGGCTTGTTCATGTTCGGACGCCTGTGCGGCAGCGCGGTGATCAGCCAGTTCAAACCGCATCGCGTGCTGGCGGGTTACGCGGTCATCAACGTGGCGCTGACGGCGGTGTGCCTGGGCGGCGGTAAACCCGGCCTGTATGCGATGTTCGGCACATTCTTCTTCATGTCCGTGATGTTCCCGACGATTTTCGCGCTGGGCATCCGCGGGCTGGGCGACCACACCAAGCTCGGCTCGTCGCTCATCGTCATGTCCATCGTGGGCGGGGCGATTGCGGC
>CAZIFP010000087.1:0-10779 GCA_964538105.1 uncultured Bifidobacteriaceae bacterium | reverse complement strand
CGTCATGGATGCGGACTTCCATGCTGGTGTTGCGCTGGATGCGGTTGAGCATTTCCAGGCCGCGCCGTCCGCGTGCCCGTTTGATGGGGTCAGCGGAATCGGAAATTTGCTGGAGTTCCTTCAGAACGAAGCGTGGCACCACGATCAAGCCTTCGAGAAAATGCGCTTCAATCAAGTCGGCGATGCGCCCGTCAATGATGACACTGGTGTCGAGCAGGAGCAGGTTGTCCGGCTTGTTCTGTGGCGAGAACCGGACATAAGGGATGATGAGTGAAAAATCCTCCTTGTTGCTTCGCACGGCAAGGATGATGCCGATGTAGCTGAAACTTAAAAACAATCCGAGCCGGATGAGCCAGTGCTGCTGGGCGTCGGCATTTTCAAACAGGCCGGAATAGTCAATCAGCGAGGCGACCGCCGTGCCCAAAAGCAAGCCGAACGTGATGGCGGAGAAGGCGCGGAGCGAAAAACTTTTCAGCATTTCATCCACGGCAATCAGCAATCCGCCGAACCCGAATCCCATGAGCACCCCAAGCAGCCCGCTGTGGCTCAAGCCAACAAATTGCAGGCTGACCTGGCTGATGGCGTAGCCGGCCGTCGTGCAGAGACCGAGAAACAGAATGCGGATGGCCCAGAGTGGCGTCATGGCTTAATGGGTTGAATTACGCGGACTGTGCGCCGCGGCGGCGTTGGTGTCCGGCGTTTTATGCGACCACAAAATGCCCCACAAACCGAGCCGGTTCAAGTTGCTCGTGGTGACGGCCAGGTTGCCGGCGATGATTTGCACGTTGGTGGCCAGTTGCGGATTTTGCAGCAAGGTTCCGGCGAGTCCCTGGCCGGATTGCAGGCCGTCCATCAATTGCTTCAACTCCTCGGTGGACGCCTTGACGTTCTGCACGGCCGCGCTGATTTCCGCGCCGTTGGTCGCCAGCAGAGTGCTGGCGGAACCGGCGAGACCTGTGAGTTGCTGTGAAAAAAGGACGGCGTTGCTGACCGCGAGACTGATTTGCGTGCTGTTGGTGGCGACCAGCGTGTTGATGTCGTTGACTGTGCCGATCGCCTGTTCGGAAAAAGTGCGCGTGTTGTTGATGGCGATGGCGAAATTAGTCAGCGTCTCCCCGTTCAGCACCACCCGCCGCAAATCCGTGACCGCGTCGTCCAGTTTTTTGGCCGTTTCATCAATGCGCTGGACGAAACCGGCCGTCGAGCGCGCGACTTCCTGCAGGTTGAACGGCTCCTGACAAAACACCTCCTCGTTGTTCGTAAGCAACGGCAGACTGTTGGTGGTGGGAATCACGGAGACATACTGATCACCGAGGAAGCCGGCCTGCTCAATGACAAAACGCGCGTCGTGATAAATGGGATTGTCTTTGTAGATGCGCAATACAATCGTCACGCTCTTGCCGTCCTCCGCGAGCTTGATTTGCGAGACGCTGCCCACATCCACGCCCGCGAGCAGAACGCCGGCGCGCTGCTTGAGGCCGCCGACATTGACGGCATGCAGTTGCAGCTGGTAGGTGCCGCGAAACAGGCTCGTGCCTTTGCTGAACTGGATCAGCACCCCGGCCAGCAGCACCAGTCCGATTAAAACAAACAGTCCGACTTTGATTTCCAATCGCGATTTATCCATGATTCAAAATAAAATTTCCTTTTCATCGGCGACGCCGTCAACGAATTGACGCACAATCGGGTCGCGCGACTCAAAAAATTCCTTCGGCGCGCCGCTCGCATATATTTTTTTGTCGTGCAACATCATCACCCGCTGGCCGACGCGGCGCGCGGTGCGCATATCGTGCGTGACCACCACCGTCGTGACCTTCAGGTGCTCATGCACGCGCATCATCAGCTTGTCAATGCTGTCGGACACGATCGGGTCCAAGCCGGTCGTCGGCTCATCGTAAAGCACAATCTGCGGCTCGTAAATGACGGCGCGCGCCAGACCGACGCGCTTTCTCATGCCGCCGGACAGTTCAGCGGGCTTCTTGTTCTGGGTTCCGGGCAGATCCACCATTTCCAAGGTCGCTGCCACGCGACTGGTGATTTCGCCCTCGGTCAAAATTTTATCACGTCGGAGCGCAAACGCCACATTCTCAGCCACCGTCATCGAATCGAACAACGCCGCGCTCTGGAACACCATGCCGAATTTCCGCCGGATCCGCAGCAACTGGCGTTCGTTCAGCGGCCCGATGTTTTCGCCGTCAATCAGCACTTCGCCGGAATCCGGCTGCAACAGGCCGACGAGGTGTTTGAGCAGAACACTTTTGCCGCCGCCGCTGCGCCCGATGATGACGACCGACTCGCCGTTTTCAATCCGAAAACTGACGTCGTCCAAAATTTTGTGCGTGCCAAAACTTTTTTGCAGATGATGGACTTCAATCATAACAGGCCGACGAGTTTGCCCATGACCAGCGTGAGGAAGAAATTCGTGATCAGAATCGTGATGGACGAGTAGACGACGGCCTCCGTGGTGGCGAGGCCGACGCCTTCCGCGCCGAGGCCGCACGTCAGACCTTTGTAACATCCAATCAGTGCGATGATGCCGCCGTAGATGAACGCTTTCACCAGTCCGATGACCACGTCCACGTCGTGCGTGTATTTCAGCATGTTGTCCCACAAATAGGTCGGTTCGATGCCAAGGATATGCACGCCGACCATGTAGCTGGAACTGATGCCGATGACGATGGATTCCATCGCCAGCAATGGCAGCGCGATGTGCGCCGCGATAATCCGGGGCACGACCAGGTAATCCACCGGATGCGTCGCCAGCGTCCGCAGAGCGTCAATCTGTTCGGTCACGCGCATCGTGCCGATCTCGGCGGCGATGGACGCGCCGACGCGCCCGGCGACCATCAACGCCGTCAGCACCGGGCCGAGTTCGTCGCATAAAGAGACGCTCACGACCGCGAGTGTCGCCGTGTCCATCTTGACCTTGTGGAATTGGAAATAGGTTTGCGCGCCCAGCACCATGCCCGTGAACGCGCCCGTGACCAGCACGACCATCTGTGATTTTACGCCGATGGAATAAATCTGGTAGAGCAGGTCGCGCCACACGACTTTGCCTTTGAGCAGCGACAAAACAATGTCCCGGGCCAGAAAGGAAATCTGTCCCAGCTCCGAGAGCACATAGTGGACGCGCTTGTTGACCAAATGGTTCATCGTCGCGCGCAAATTAGCAGAACCGCGCGGACTTTGGCGAGCGTGGGATTTTGGGGAATGGCTGCTGCGACAATCGTGAGCCGAAGTGCGCGCCAAATTAGAGAAGGCGAAAAATCTTGCGTTGCCACGAATCCTCTGACAAGTTGAAAGTTCCTTGATCGCGGGGTGGAGCAGCCCGGTAGCTCGTCAGGCTCATAACCTGAAGGTCGTTGGTTCAAATCCAGCCCCCGCAACCAATTTACGGCCCTGAAACCCACGTTTCAGGGCCGTTTTTATTTGGGTTTATGCGGCTGGAACTTTGAGGTGTTGCAAAAAAGAAATTAAACGCTGTCAGACTGATTTCAATTACTCGCCCTGAAGTTTTGGTGTCAGGGTGAAATTCATATCGCCAACCGCGATCTCAAAGGGTTTGCCGGATTTGGTGACGATTTGCACGACGCTAAGGCCCTGGGTTTTGCCGGCGGTATTTTTGGATTCGACCGACATGGTGAGCTGGAGGTTGCTGTGGTCGAGCAGCGTTGGCTTGAAGGTGCAACTTTTGCCCGCACCGAGGTCAACGCAGGTTTCGTAATGATTGGTCAGCGCCAGTTCGCCCAGATTCTTGTTGGTCGTGGACAAGGAGGCGGTGCTGATCGCCGGTGCAGTATGCTGCACCGTCGGAGCCTTGGCCTTTGTGCAGCTCGATGGAAGCAGCCCGGTCGCAATGGCCAGCACGGCCGTTAAAATTTTTGTCAGCCACATGCCCGATAAATCAGCAAGTGGCGGGCCGTTTTTTTCATACGAACAACATAAGACCGAACTGGTGGAAAACGAAGGTTGCCGATGTTGCCGTGTCTCAAAACTGGGAAAAGTGTCACGAATCTGGAAACAAAAAAGCGAGTCCGGCTGGCAGTTCAATTTTAATTTCTTGGCGTGGTTAATGCTTGAAGCGGGCCATGAAGACAGTTGTCAATAAAGTGAACCGCAGCGGCGTCTATTACCTCATGACCACCGTTACCTCCGATCAAACCAAAAGTGCCCGCTCCGATATTTGGGGTGCCTTGGCCGTGGTGCTCCTGGTGCTTGGCGTGGTGGGTCTGATGAAACTGGTTTTGACGGTTTGAAGTTGCCGTCGCGTTCAATCTTCGCGCTCGAAGATCAGAATATTTTTGTCGTCCTCTTTCAGCGTCAGGCGCCCGCCGCCAATCTGCGCGGTCATGGATTTATTCTCGCCGTTGCAATCCAGTGACAAACTGTAATTTGTTCCGCTCGCTGTCCAGGTGCCTTTCCACGTTTCCGGTGTGGGAGGTTGTTTTTTGAAGTTCGGCAAATTTTTCAAGAACGCCTGGCCGTCGCCGGCGGCCACAAAGGTCGTGTCTGCAAAACCCTGGGTCCACATCGCGCGGATCGCCCGCATCTCATTCGACGGAATGTTCGGCCTTGCCTGGCGCAACATCGCCACCGACACGCTCACATCAAAATCCCAGCGCCCCAAAATCGGCTCGCTATATTTCGCCGACGTGCCGGATTTGAGATAAGCGGTCAAATCGTCGAGATTGGTCAGCACCATTGTCCAAACCACGTTGACTAAATCTTGGTTTTGCAGCAGCGTTTTGAACTGCGGATCGTTCAATATCTGGCCCATCGGCGCGTGCGAAGTCCACGCGGCGGCAAAATCGCTGTTTTTGACAAGCTGTTGGATGTCGTCACGTTCGACCAAGGAGATAAATGCTGGATAATTTCCCAGCCGGTCGCTCAACTGGGGGTTTTGGGCGATCAATCCCGCGAGGTCGGCGACCTTGTAATAATTGTCCGGCATCGCCGCGAGCGAACGCCCCGCCTTGTCCAGCCCGGTGCTTTGCAGGTCGTTTCCCAGATGGTTGATGAATTTAGTAGTCCGCGTTTCATTGTCGTCCGGTGCGACCTGCACCGTCCAGTAGCTGAAATTGTAAATCACGAAGCTGACCAGCACTAGATACGCCGTGCCGTTCAACGTGCCGATGCATGCGCCGAGCCGTGCATTCAGCCGCTCCCACAACGCCAGCCGCAGATCGCCCGCCTGGTATTTGTAATAAACCTCCACCTTGCGATGCACAAAAAAACCGGTCGCCTTGAAAACGCTCAAGATGATGAAGAATGTCACGATGGGCGCGATAGCCCACGCCAACGTTTCGTTCTGGATCCCGACATGCGCCAGCACATGCTTGAACAGCCCGCCCAGCGGTGCGGCCAGCAATCCGGCGAAGACGATGCCGACGAACGTGAACGCCGCGTTGATCGCCCCCAGCTTGTGGCCGAGCGCGATGCACGCCCCGAACAACACCAGCGCAAGAATCCAGATGAACATGCCAACAGTAAAAAGCATCCGCCAAAAAAAGCACGCGGAAAATGAGCCTAAACTGTTTCAATGGTGGCAGCCGGCGTGAGCCGGCTCAAAAGCCTTGCGCGGCGTTTGAAGTTTGAGCGAACTCACGTCCGCTGCTACATTCCGCGCGGTGAAAATCTCGATTATCATTCCGGCGTTCAACGAAGAACGGCTGCTTGGCGCGTCGCTCAAACAAATCAAGGCGGCGGGGGGCGCGTTCACGACGCGCGGCTGGGAGGTTGAATTGATCGTGTGCGACAACAATTCCACCGACCGCACGTCGGAAATTGCGTATGCCGCCGGCGCCGATGTCGTGTTCGAGCCGGTCAATCAAATCGGCCGTGCGCGGAATTCCGGCGCGTCGTCGGCGACCGGCGACTGGCTCATTTTTGTGGACGCTGATTCGCATCCGAGCGCGGAACTGTTCGCTGATGTCGCGGAGCAGATTCTTTCCGGCCAATGTCTTGCCGGCGGAGCGACCGTCCGGTTGGACGAAAATCATCGGGTTGGCGGACTCATCACCTGGACGTGGAACTGCACCAGCCGGATTTGTAAACTGCTGGCCGGTTCGTTCATTTTTTGCGATGCGGCGGCGTTCCGAAAAGCGGGCGGGTTCAGCAAGGAACTGTTCGTGGCGGAGGAATTGGAATTGAGCCAGCGTTTAAAAAAGCTGGCGAAGGAAAAGGGAAAGCGAATCGTTATTCTCCACCGGCATCCGCTGGTGACCTCCGCGCGGAAGATGAAGCTCTACACGGCGCGGGAACATCTCTGGTTTTTGTCGCGCGTGATTTTCAGCCGGGGCCGCCAGTTGCGCAACCGCGACGCCGCGCATTTGTGGTATGACGGGCGAAGGTGAAATTTATTTCATCGCGGCGGCGTTGGTTCTCTTGCCTGCCGTGAAAAAATCCAGATACGCGATAAGCTGCGGCTTCATTTCCTTGCGCGAAATAATCGCGTCAATCAATCCGTGGTCGAGCAGAAATTCGGCGGTCTGAAAGCCCGGCGGCAGTTCCGCCTGCGTCGTGTCCTTGATGACGCGGGGTCCGGCAAATCCGATCATCGCGCCCGGCTCGGCCAGAATCAGGTCGCCGAGCGTCGCGTAGCTCGCCATCACGCCCGCCGTGGTCGGATGCGTGAGGACGCTGATGTAGGGCAAATGGCGTTTCGCGTGATACGCAAGCGCGGCGGAAGTCTTGGCCATCTGCATCAGACTGAACATGCCTTCATACATCCGCGCGCCGCCGCTGGTGGAAATGATGATGACAGGCAATCCCTTTTCCGTGCCGCGTTCGATGAGCCGCGTCAGTTTTTCGCCGACGACCGAACCCATTGAGCCACCGAGAAAGCTAAAATCCATCACGCCCAGCGCGACACGGTGCTCGCCGATCTTGCACAGGCCGGTCACGACGGCGTCCTTGAGCGTGGTGTTTTTCTTGTAAGCATCCAGCTTGGACCGGTAAGTGGACGCTCCCTTGAATCCGAGCGCGTCCACGCTGGACATGGTCGCGTCCATTTCCTCGAACGTGCAGGTTTCGACGAGCGAATGGATGCGTTCGCGCGAGCCGATGGTGAAATGGTGCTGGCATTTCGGGCAGATTTTGAGGTTTTCGTCCAGCTCCTTGTCGAAAATCATCGTGGCGCACGACGGACATTTCGTCCACAGCCCTTCGGGGATGTCGCGCTTTTTGGTCTTGGATTTGCCCGTGCCAATCTTGGTTTTCTTGGCAAACGTCGTCTGCGTGGCCGCAATCGGCGGCGGCGTCAGCGCCGGCTCAACGATCACCACGCCGCTGATTGATTTCTTCGTGAACGAAGTCGTGTCCATTTGATTGATAGAATAATACTAAAGTCCGCGCGCCACTGTCCAGACGCAAACCTCGCCCGCGCCCGCCGCCCGCAACGCCCGCGCACACGCGCTGGTCGTCGCGCCGGTCGTGAAAACGTCGTCCACCAGCACCACGCGCTTGCCGTCCAATTTGACTCCGTCGCGCACCGCGAACGCGCCGCGCATGTTTTTGGCGCGCTGTTCCCGCGTCAGCAGCGTCTGCGTCATGGTGGGTGAGACGCGCCGGAGCAGTTTTGTGTTCAACAGAATTTTCGTGGCATTGCTCAAATGCCGGGCGAGGATTTCCGCCTGATTGAATTCGCGCTCACGTTGCTTCAGCGGATGCAACGGAACCGGCGCGATGAAATTCCAATTTTGTCCGCGCAACACCGGCGCGGCTTCGCGGACGAGCAGATCGGCGAGGAAATTCTCAAACCACAGCGCGCGCTGATATTTGAACCGGTGAATTGCTTCCAGCACGACGGTCTTGGTGACGACGGCGGAACGCGCGGAACTGAAATGCAGTTCCAACTCGCGGCAGTTGGTGCATTCAAATGAAGTCGTCAGGTCGCCCTCGAACGGCAAACCGCAGCGTTCGCAAAACGGCGGGCGGATGAAACGGACGTGCGACCAGCATTTCGCGCCGACAAAGCCTTCCTTGGCCGTCGCATGTTCCGCCTCGCAAAGCTGGCAGATTTCGGGATAGAAAAAACCTAGGCCGGTGTTCAGCCAGTTTTTAGCGGGTGCGGCGGACGACCACATGACGCGACGATAATTTTTCTGTCGCCAAATGCAATCCGAATGCGTCTGTCAGGATGAGCGGCGACAATTTTTATTCGCGCGCGGTCGAACAACGTGATATTGAAAGAACAGATGGCAAGTTTATTGAAAGAGACATCTTTGGACGATCCGAAACAAAAAAGCTTTGCAGGGAAATATTACCCGCAGGAACTCCTCAACAGCGGCGGCATGTCGGAAATCTGGCTGGTCACCGACGGTCGCGGCAAGCCTTTTGCGCTGCGGAAACTGAAAAAGGAGCTGCGGTTCAATTTTCTGGCCCGCCGCCGGTTTTTTCGCGGGTGTGAAGTTCTTTCGAAGCTGAATGAAAGCAATTACATCGTCGGCTACGTCGAGCACGGCAAGGCGGACGGCACGCCTTACATGCTCATGGATTACGTCGAGGCGGAAAACCTCAAGGAGCTGTTTGCGAAGCAGGATCCGATTCTGGCCGAGCACGTCGCCCAAATCCTGATTGACGCCGCGTCCGGCCTGCTGCACGTCCACGAAAGCGGCTTCATGCACCTGGATTTCAAGCCGGAAAACATACTGGTCACCCGCAACGGCAGCGTGCGGTTGATTGATTTTGACACCGCCATTCCGATTCCCGAAAAGCCGACCAGGCAGTCGAAAAATCCCGGCACGCCCGGCTACATGGCGCCGGAGCAGTTGCAGCGTGAGCCGATTGACGCCCGCGCGGACATTTTCGCCTATGGCGTGATGGCCTACGAAATCCTGACCAATCACAAGCCGTTTCCCGGCGAAACCCCGGCGGAAATCCTGGCGGCGCAACTCAACCCCGCCGGCCCGGTGCCGCCGCGCGAACACAATCCGGGAATTCCACCTGCACTGGAACCAGTCATTCTCAAGTGCCTCGCGCGTGATCCTGAAAAGCGGTATCCCTTCATGAGCGTGCTTGTGAATGACGTGCAGAAGGCGCTTTATGTTTGAGTCGCGCTACGGCTTCACGACGGAAACCACGAACGCGTCCGGCTTCAGATATTTCTGCGCCACGGCTTTGACCTGTTCCAACGTGACGGCTTCAAATTTCGCGTCGTCCAGTTCCGTGCGCCGATAGCCGAGGCCGTAAAGTTCGTCGAGCGCGGTCAGCGACGCGAGGCTGCCGAGGTCCTGCCGTGAGATTTTTTTCTGGCCGATGATCTTGGCCTTCGCGCGCTTGAGCTCCTCGGCGGTCAATCCCTCGGTGCGCAACAATTCCGCTTCCTTGAGAAATTCCAGTTCCACCAGACCGGCCTTCGTCGGTTCCGTGCCGGCGTAAAAGGCAAAATAGCCGGGCGCGAGTCCTGGGAAATGCTGTGCGCCGACGTAATACGCCAGCCCAAGCTTTTCGCGGACGCGCAGAAACAGCCGCGAGCCGAGGTCGCTGCACGCCTCCTGCAACAAATCGAGCGCATAGCGGTCTTCGTCGTGCATCGTCGTTGCGGCGAAACCGAGAACAATCACGGCCTGTTTTTTGTCGCGGGTTTCCTCGACGCGCTTAGTGGAGTTGAAGGTTGAAGGTTGAAGGTTGAAGGTTGCAACTGCCGAACTCTTTCTCCAGTTCGCAAAAGCATTTCCAACCGCAGCTTTAACTTCACTCGCCTTCACGTCGCCATAAATCGCCAGCACGCAATTGTTCGGCGCGACGAGCTTTTGATGGAACGCTTTCAGGCTGGCGGCTTGCAGCTTGGTCACAGTTTCTTCCGTGCCGAGCGTGTCGAGACCGTAGCCGGCGTTGCCGAATAAAGTCCGGCGCATCGCATTGCTGGCGCTTTTGAGGAGATTGTCTTTCTGCTCGTAAATGCTGGCGATTTGCACCTCGCGCTCGCGTTCGAGCGGGGCGGCGGGGAAGGTCGGGTTCAGCAGAACGTCCGCGAGCAGGTCGAGTCCGGTGGCGAAGTCGCTGCTTAACACTTCGGCATTCACGCCAAAACTGTTGTTGCCTCCGTAGGTGTCAATGTGCCCGCCGACGGATTCGATTTCCGTCGCAATCTTTTCCGCGTCGCGCGTCTTTGTGCCTTTGAGCAGCATCCGGGCGAGCAACTGTGTGATGCCGTTGTTCTCTGCGGTTTCCGCCAGCACGCCGCCTTGGAACGCCGCGCGGAATTCCACAAACGGGAGCCGGTGATTTTCCTTCACTAGCAGGCGCAGGCCATTCGACAGTTCAAATTTCTGGATTGGCGAATCAATGTTCTTTTCAACCGCCGTGGAAATCTTCGGCGTTGTGCCGGTCGGCAGCAGCGCGTAGAGCGTGCGGTTTTCCGCCATGAGATATTCGCGGGCGACGCGCTGCACGTCGGCGTGCGAGACGCGCTTGACGGCGGCAAGATAGCGCTCGGAAAAGGTGAGGTTGTTCGCGGCCAGCCAGCTGCCGCCGAGGTCGTTCGCCTGGCCTTCCATCGTCTTGCGCGTGGACAGCGTGGCGGAAATGAACTGCTTTACGGCCTTCTTCACTTCGTCGGCGGATACCGACATGGATTTAATCTTTTCGATTTCCGCGAGCATCGCGTCGCGCGCGGCGGTGAATTTATCCGCGTCCACCATCGCGCTCATGCCGAACAAGCCCGTGCTGCCGGGATTATAAGTCCACGCGTCGGCGTGATGCACGAGGCCCTGACGTTCGCGCACCTGCTGGTAGAGGCGCGAACTGCGGCCGCAGCCGAGCAAAACGGCGAGCACG
>CAZIFP010000086.1:0-10812 GCA_964538105.1 uncultured Bifidobacteriaceae bacterium | reverse complement strand
CCGACTCATTGCGCATCGCGGAAATCTCCGTGATGATCTTTTCGTTGACGAGATTCGCAATCTGTTCTTCCAGCCCGGCGCGGTTGACGTTGAACGGAATTTCCGTGATGACGAGCTGCTCGCGGTTGCCCTTCATCTCCTCGACGCCGATGCGTCCTCGCAATTTTAGGCTGCCCTTGCCGGTCGTGAAATAATTCTTGATGCCCTCGACGCCGCAAAGGAATCCGCCCGTCGGGAAATCCGGGCCTTTGATGAATTTCATCAACTCCGGAATCGTGATGTCCGGCTTGTCAATCTGCGCGCAGATGCCGTCCACGACTTCGCCCAAATTGTGCGGCGCCATGTTCGTGGCCATGCCGACCGCGATGCCCGTGCCGCCGTTGACCAGCAGGTTCGGAAACGCAGCCGGAAAAACTTTCGGCTCGGTGAGGCGCTCGTCGTAGTTCGGGACGAAATCTACCGTGTCCTTCTCCATGTCCTGCATCAGCGCCGCGCCGAGATGCGTCAGCCGCGCCTCGGTGTAACGCATCGCCGCCGGCGGGTCGTTTTCTACGGAGCCGAAATTGCCCTTGCCGTCCACCAGCTTCTCGCGCATCGCCCACGGCTGCGCCATGTGCACGAGAGTCGGATAAATCACCGCTTCGCCGTGCGGATGATAGTTGCCGGAAGTGTCGCCGCAGATTTTGGCGCACTTGATGTGCTTGCGCCCCGGAAACAGCGACAGGTTTTCCATCGCGTAAAGAATGCGCCGCTGCGAGGGCTTGAGCCCGTCGCGCACGTCGGGCAACGCGCGCGAGATGATGACGGACATCGAGTAGTCAAGGAACGAGTTTTTGATCTCGTCGGCGACGTTGATCTTGGAAATCTTTTCGCCCTGCGTGTAAGCACCGCCGCTTGGTTGCTGTTGCGGCGCGGGTGGTGTCGGTTCAGTTTCGTCTGGCATGATGCGGATTCAGTAAAATTTGTTGATGCGAAATCAAACGTCGAGGTTGCGGACGTTCAGGGCATTATCCACGATGAAATCGCGGCGCGGCTCGACTTCTTCGCCCATCAAGGTCACAAACATTTCCTCGGCCTCAATCGCGTCGGTGAGTTCGATGCGCAGAAGCTTGCGGTTGACCGGGTTCATGGTCGTTTCGAAAAGCTCCTTGGCATCCATTTCGCCCAAGCCCTTGAAGCGATACATCTGGATGCCTTTTTTGCCAACGGTTTTCACGCCGCCAAGAATTTCGGGAATCGAAAACAGCGGCGTCACGGAAGCACGCTCGCCTTCGCCCTCGGTCAGCTCAAACAGCGGCTTGTCCTGCGCGGCGTAGTGATCCACGGCAAGACCTTTCTTGGAAAGTTTGCCGAGCAGATCCGCAATGGCTTTGCCTTCCAGATGCAGGTCGGAAATTTTCGCGCGCCGCGTCGGACCGTCTTTCTTGCGCGTTTCGGTGTCGGTGGAAAACAGGTCGCCGTTGGCCAGCTTGAACTCCTCCAGTTCTTCGCCGGTGATAAAATAATGCACCGCGTCATCGTTGCCGTCGCGCACCTTGACCATGAATTGCGGCAGCGTTCCATCTTTCGCGCGCTTCTCGACATAGTCCGCAAAGTCGCCGCCCAGCCGTTTGATGTAGGTCGCGTGCTTGTCGAGCGATTCGAGCAGCGTGAGAATTTCTTCAAGCTGCTTCGGGTTGAATTCCTTTCCGTCCGCCAGATTTTTCAACCGCACTTCCTCAACGCCGTTTTGCAGCAGAATGCGGTTGAGCTGCACGTCGTCATCAATGTAATCGGTCTTCTTCTTGCGCGTGATCGAGTAAAGCGGCGGCTGCGCAATGTAAACAAAGCCCTGTTTCACAAGCTGCGGCATCTGGCGGTAGAAAAACGTCAGCAGCAGCGTGCGGATGTGCGAGCCGTCCACGTCGGCGTCGGTCATGATGATGATTTTGTGGTAGCGCAATTTTTCCAGATTGAATGCGCCCTCACCCTCGCCATCGCCGATGCCCGTGCCAATGGCCGTGATCATCGTGCGGATTTCAGTGTTCTGAAGCACCTTGTCGAGCCGCGCTTTCTCGACGTTGATCAGCTTGCCGCGAATCGGCAAAATCGCCTGAAATTTCCGGTCACGCCCCTGCTTCGCCGAGCCACCGGCAGAATCACCTTCGACAATATAAAGCTCCGTGTTCGCCGGATCGCGGTCGGAACAATCCGCCAGCTTGCCCGGCAGGCCGCCGCCGGTCAGCGCCGATTTGCGCACGGCTTCCCGCGCCTTGCGCGCCGCCTCGCGCGCCCGCGCCGCCGTGAGACTTTTATCAATGATGCGTTTCGCGATGGGCGGATTCGCATCGAAATAAGCCATCAAGCCTTCGTAGGAAATCGAGCCGACAATGCGTTCCACCTCCGGCGACAGCAGTTTCACTTTCGTCTGCGATTCAAATTTCGGGTCGCTGTGCTTCACTGAAATCACCGCCGTCAAACCTTCGCGCACATCATCGCCGGTGATCTGCGGATCTTTCTCCTTCAGAATTTCGTTCGCTTTGGCGTATTGATTGATCGCGCGAGTGACCGCGCTACGGAAACCGCTCAAATGCGTGCCGCCATCGGGATTGTGAATCGTGTTCGTGTAGCACAACACCTGGTCGTTGTAGCTGTCGTTGTATTGCAGCACGACCTCGACATGAACCTCAATATCCTTGTCGTCGAGTTTTTCTTTTGTTTCCTTGCGAAACGCAATCGGCTTCGGATGCAACGGCTCCTTGCTCTTATTGAGTTGCTTCACGAATTCCTCGATGCCATTCTTGTAGTAGAACTTTTCCGGCTCGGCGGAAGACTGGCGCTCGTCCGCAAATACAATTTCCATGCCCGAATTCAAAAACGCCAGTTCCCGCAGGCGTTGCGCGATGATGTTCGTCTTGAACTCCACCGTGTCGCGGAAAATTTCCCTGTCCGGCAGAAACGTGATGAGCGTGCCGGTCTTTTTGGACTTGCCGATGACTTCGAGCTTCTTCGTCGTTTTGCCGCGCTCGAACTCCATGTGATACACCTGCTCGTTGCGCGAGACTTCCACCTCGAACCATTCGCTGACCGCGTTCACGCACTTCGCGCCGACGCCATGCGTGCCGCCGGAGAATTTGTAGCCGCCCTGGCCATACTTGCCGCCGGAATGCAACGTCGTTAAAACGAGCTCCACGCCGGGCAGACCGGAATCCTTGTTGATGTCCACCGGAATGCCGCGCCCGTCGTCGCGGATGGAAATCGAGCCGTCCACATGAATCGTCACCTCGATGTGGTCGCAATGCCCGGCGAGATGTTCGTCCACGGAATTGTCCAGCACCTCGCTCACGCAATGATGCAGCGCGCGCTCGTCGGTGCCGCCGATATACATGCCGGGCTTCTTGCGGACGGCCTCAAGCCCCTTCAGCGAGGACAGCTTGGAAGCGTCGTAATTGCCATCGGCAATCCGGTCGGGCGACTCAATTTTTTCTTCAGGCGAATCAGAAATACTCGACATAATCAGGATAAATTCCGGCTAAAATTTGGTGCGGCAACGAATGCCTGAAATGTATAAAAAAACGTCCGTTTTCACAATGCGAAACTACGGGTTTTTTTGGTAATAAAACACCATTACTTGTGCCGATTTGACTTGCCAGGCGGATATATTGTGGTGGTAAATTACCGCAAAAACCGGCAGGAATGCAGCGAACATTTGCCTGTTCACTTCTGTTTATCCTTTTACGGTCGCGGGTTTTTCCGGAATACATTTTGCCGCCGGCCGCGCGCTGTTTTATGCTTCGTCCGTGACACTTCGCCGCGAACAGCTTCTCGCGCCGCTGAAACAAATTTTCGGCTTCAGTTCATTCCGTCCGTTGCAGGAAGAAATCATCCGCGACGCGCTCGCCGACAAGGACGTGTTCGCCGTGCTGCCGACCGGCGGCGGCAAGTCGCTTTGCTTCCAACTGCCCGCGCTCGTGCGGCCCGGACTCACCGTCGTCGTCTCACCGCTCATCGCGCTGATGAAGGACCAAGTGGACGCGCTGCAAGCCGCCGGTGTCGCGGCGACGTTTCTGAATTCATCGCTCGCCGCCGGCGAATCGCGTCCGCGGCTGCGCGGGTTACACAACGGCGAATTTCGCCTGCTCTACGTCGCGCCGGAGCGGCTGATGCTGTCTGGCTTTCTCGACGATTTGAAAACATGGAACGTGAACCTGTTCGCGATTGACGAGGCGCATTGCATCAGCGAATGGGGCCACGACTTCCGCCCGGAATACCGGCAGTTGTTGTCGCTGCGGGAAATTTTCCCCAGCGTGCCGATGATGGCGCTCACTGCCACCGCCACCAAGCGCGTGCGCGGCGACATCGTGCGGCAATTGCACCTAAAGAACCCCGCGTGCTACGTCGCCAGTTTCAACCGGCCCAATTTGACCTACCGCGTCGCCGCTAAATCCGGCGCTTACGAGCAAATTTTGTCGTTCGTCCGCGCGCGGCCAAAAGAAAGCGGCATCATTTACGTCCAGGCGCGAAAAACTGCCGAGAGCCTGGCCGCCAAACTTTCCGCCGACGGCGTGAAAGCGCTGCCATACCACGCGGGCTTGACTCCTGCCGAACGTTCCGGCAACCAGGAAAAATTCCTCCGCGACAAAGCGCGCGTGATTTGTGCCACCATTGCGTTTGGCATGGGCATCAACAAGCCGAACGTGCGTTTCGTGATCCACTACGATCTGCCCAAAAACATCGAAGGCTATTACCAGGAAACCGGCCGCGCCGGCCGCGACAGTCTGCCCAGCGAATGCCTGCTGCTGTTCAGCCCCGGCGACCGCGTGAAGCAGATGCGGTTCATTGACGAAAAACCGAATCCACAGGAGCGTGAAATCGCCCGCGCGCAACTGGAGCAGATGATTCACTACGCCGAGATTGCAACCTGCCGCCGGGAATTTTTGCTGGGCTATTTCGGGGAAAAGTTTTGCAGCAGCCGGCGTGAGGAGGCTCAAACTGAAGAAAACACAAGTCGGAGCCTCCTCACGTCGGCTGCTACTGGCGAAAATTGTGCCGGCTGCGACAACTGCCTCGCGCCCCGCGCGACGTGGGATGGCACGCTCGTCGCACAAAAATTTCTCTCCTGCGTGTATCGCATCCGCGAGAAAAGCAGTTTTGGCGTCGGCATCAATCACGTCATCGAGATCCTCACCGGCGCCGACACGGAAAAAGTCAGGAAATTCGGCCATCAAAATCTTTCCACCTACAACATCGGCGGCGAACACACGCGCGCCGAGTGGGGCGCGATTGGCCGCGAACTGGTGCGGCTGGGATTCCTTTTTCAAAACGCTGAGAAATTCAACATCGTCGAGCTGACCGAAGCCGGCCTCGCCGCGCTGAAATCGCGCCAGAGCATCACGCTCACCAAACCCGTCACACCGACCGGGCCGGAGAAACATCATATCGGCGAAATTGCCTGCGACGAGGTGCTGTTTGAAAATCTGCGCACCCTGCGCAAACAGCTTGCGGATGAGCGCGCGGTGCCGTCCTACATCATTTTCTCCGACGTGTCGTTGCGGCAGATGGCGCGGTTTTATCCCGCGAGCGACGCCGAGTTTTCGCGCATCAGCGGCGTCGGCGACAAAAAGCTACGCGAATTCGGCGCGGCATTTCTTAGCGAGATCGCAAAGCACCTGCAATCAAATCCGCGCCAGATTTTCGCCGATGATTCGTTTGTCGAACCCGCCGCGCCCGCGCCGAGCCGGTCGCGGCTCACCGACACCGTGCGCGAGACGCTGCACTTCTTCCGGCAGGGCAAGGCGGTTTCCGAAATTGCAAAAATCCGGGGTTTTACAGACGGCACGATATACACGCATCTCGAGGAAGCCCTGCTCGCCGGCGAGGCGATTGACGTGAACGCCCTCGTTTCCGCCGACGCGCAGCGCGAGATTGCCGCCGCGTTCAAAAAGCGCGGCTTCGGAAATCTCGGCGGTGTGGTGGAATCGCTTGGCGGAAAACACAGCTACGGCGAATGCCGCATCGTCCGCGCCGCGCTGCAAAGAACGTAGCGCAGGCATCTCGCTTGTGCGGCGAGCGCTGCAGCGCGAGCATTGAAATAAACTCTGAGTCGGCCACGCCGATGCGGCAGGCGAACCGCCTGCGCTACTTTGACTCGCTTTTTCCCGCCGCGAACTTTATTTTCCGCCAATGTCTTTGACTGAAGATTTTCTGAAACATCCCGACCAATTTGTCCGCCGCCACATCGGCCCGAACTCGAAGGAAGCGGGCGAAATGCACGCGCTCCTCGGCTTCAAAAAACTCGGCGAACTGGTTAACGCGGCTGTTCCAAAAAAAATCCGCTCCGGAAAAAAGTTGAGCCTGCCCGCCGCGCAAAGTGAATTTGAAGCGCTCGCTGAACTCAAAAAAATCGCCGCTGAAAATAAAGTCTTCCGCTCGTTTATCGGCCAGGGTTATTACGATTGCATCACGCCGCCGGTCATCCAGCGCAATGTCCTCGAAAATCCCGGCTGGTATACGCAATATACGCCGTATCAGGCCGAAATTTCCCAGGGCCGCCTCGAAGCACTGCTGAACTTTCAAACGATGGTGAGCGAAATTACCGCGCTCGACATCGCCAATGCGTCAATGCTCGACGAAGCCACCGCCGCTGCCGAGGCAATGACGATGTCGCATCGGCTGAAAGATGGCCGGAACATTTTCTTCGTCTCAGAAAACTGCCATCCACAGACCATCGAAGTTGTCCGCAGCCGCGCCGAAGCTTTGAAAATCGAAATCGTCATCGGCGACCACGAAACCTTTTCGTTCAGTGACAAAGTTTTCGGCGCGCTCGTGCAATATCCTGACACGTTCGGCGCAATTCACGATTATTCCGGCTTTGCCGAAAAAGCTCACGCCGCTGGCGCGATGCTCACCAGCGCCACGGATTTGCTGGCGCTCACGCTCATCAAACCGCCGGGTGAATTTGGCGCGGACATCGCTGTTGGCAGCGCGCAACGCTTTGGCGTGCCGCTGGGCTACGGCGGACCGCACGCGGCGTTTTTCGCCACGCGCGACGAGTTCAAACGCCAGATGCCCGGCCGCATTGTCGGCGTGTCCAAGGATTCGCGCGGCAAGCCAGCCTTGCGCCTCGCGCTCGGCACGCGCGAGCAACACATCCGCCGCGAAAAGGCCACCAGCAATATTTGCACCGCGCAGGCATTACTGGCAAATATGGCGTCGCTCTATGCTTGCTATCACGGAGCGGAAGGATTGAAAGCGATTGCGCGGCGGGTTTACGCATTGACGGAAATTCTCGCCGCCGGTTTGGCGAAACTTGGCCACAAAGTTTCCGCACAAAACTATTTCGACACGCTGCGCGTTGACGTGGCCGGAAACAGTTTGGCGGACATTTTGAAAATTGCCGAAGCGCACCGGATGAATCTCCGCGCGATTGACGAAAAGACAATCGGCATTTCGCTCGACGAAACCACCAGCGCAAATGACGTCGCGGAAATCTGGCAAATCTTTAACGGCGACAAACCGGTTGATTTTGACGTGAACGAATTCCCGCCAGCCAATTCGCAATTCGTAATTCGCAATTCGCAATTTCTCCAACACCCCGTTTTCAACCGTTACCACAGCGAGACCGAAATGCTCCGCTACCTCAAGCGGCTCGAAGCGCGCGACCTGTCGCTCACGGCTTCGATGATCCCGCTCGGTTCCTGCACGATGAAGCTGAACGCGGCGGCGGAAATGTTTCCAGTGTCGTGGCCGGAGTTTGCGAGGATTCATCCGTTCGCGCCGCTAGGCCAGACTCGCGGCTACCAGATTTTATTCCAAAATCTTGAAGACTGGCTGGCGGAAATGACCGGCTTCGCGGGTATTTCGCTTCAGCCGAATGCCGGGTCGCAGGGCGAATATGCCGGGTTGCTCGTCATCCGCGCCTATCACGAATCGCGCGGCGAAGCACATCGCAATGTCTGTTTGATTCCGACTTCCGCGCATGGCACAAATCCCGCCAGCGCCGTGATGGCGGGCATGAAAGTCGTCGCCGTCGCCTGCGACGCGAACGGCAACATTGACGTGGCCGATTTGAAATCAAAAGCCGAAGACCACAGAAAAGATTTGTCATGTTTGATGATAACTTATCCCAGCACGCACGGCGTGTTCGAGGAAACCATCCGTGACATTTCGGAAATCATCCATACGAACGGCGGCCAGGTCTACATGGACGGCGCGAACATGAACGCGCAGGTCGGTTTGACTTCGCCGGGTTTCATCGGCGCGGATGTCTGCCATTTGAATTTGCACAAGACGTTTTGCATTCCGCACGGCGGCGGCGGGCCGGGCGTCGGGCCGATTGGCGTGGCGAACCATCTGGTTCACTTTCTGCCGAGCCATCCGGTCTTCACGTCGCGGCTTGAGAACGTGAATCATTCCAAGCAACACATCGGCCCGGTGAGCGCCGCGCCGTGGGGCAGCGCGGGCATTCTACCGATTTCGTGGATGTATATCGCCATGATGGGCGCGGACGGTCTGACCGAGGCGACGAAATACGCCATTCTCAACGCGAATTATATTTCCAAGCGGCTGGAAAATTATTTTCCGACGCTCTACAAAAATCACGGCCTCGTCGCGCATGAGTGCATTTTGGATTTGCGTGCGTTCCACGCCACCACTGCCGAGGATGTGGCGAAGCGGCTGATGGATTACGGTTTTCACGCACCGACGCTCTCATGGCCAGTCGCCGGCACGCTCATGGTGGAGCCGACTGAAAGCGAATCGAAATACGAACTGGATCGTTTCTGCGATGCAATGATTTCAATCCACGCGGAGATGACCGCCGTGGAAAACGGTTCAGCCGACGCCAAAAACAATCTGCTCAAAAATGCGCCGCACACGGCGGATCAGATTGCCAGCGATGCCTGGAACCGGCCTTACTCGCGCGAACAGGCGGCGTTTCCGGCGAAGAGTCTGCACGACTACAAATTCTGGCCGCACGTCAGCCGCGTGGACAACGTCTTCGGCGACCGCAATCCGGTTTGCTCCTGCGCGGGGATGGAGAATTATTCTTAACTCTAGATGCACGCGATAAGCCAATGAAGCGTTCAACGAGCATCCTACTCATATCAATTAGGATTCTGGTTTACATGTTGCCTGTTTTGATTCTGGTTGGATACGTCGCGTTTATGAATAAACAAAACGACTGGGATGATAAAATGCGTGATGCGCAGGAACATTATGATATTGGCATGAAGGAGTATAAAAATAGGGATTTACATGGCGCGTTGGTAGAATTTAACAAATCTATTGAACTCAACCCTGATCTTCCTGTGGCATACTCAATTCGCGGTGACGTAAAAGAACAATTAGGTGACTCAAATGGCGCACTGGCTGACTTCAACAAAGCAATCGGATTAGACCATAAACAAGCCATTGCCTATTATGGTCTAGGTGTGTTGAAGAGACAAAAGGGAGACTTGGACGGTTCGAACGCTGATTTTAAGAAGGCCATTGAATTGAATCCAGGAATGCAGATTTTAATTAAAGCGAAGGGTTATTCGATGGATGGAACAAGTTCAAAATAATTTTGACGCCCACTCAAACGAGGATGGACGCCTTACAAAGTTAAGTTATCATTTAATCAGTAATGAAAATCACCGACGTCCTGCGCGCGGAACACGCGGTGTTCCACAATCTGTTCGACCACATCGAGGCCACCGTGCCCAAGCTCAAGACGCTCGGCGAGGTGAAGTCGCTGGCCAGCGTGGTTGATAAGGTTCACGCGCCGCATTCAAAACTGGAAGATGACCTGTTCATCGAGCCGCTGGAACCGTATTTCGACCAGATGGGCCAGCGCGAAACCTTTCACGCCGAGCACCAGCACATCGAGGAGGCGCTGGCGCGGGTGCAAAATGCGCGCACGCTCAAGGATGCCAAGAAGATTTTGCTGAATGCCATCGCCGCGACGCGCAAGCATTTTGACAAGGAAGAGCGCATCGTGTTCCCGCTGGCGGAGCGCATTCTCAAGGCCAAGACACTGGGCCAGCTCGGCGAGCGATGGCTCTCCAGCCGCGAACTCACCTTTGCCAAGATTCGAGCGCGGCGTTGACCGCCGTTACGAGCGCGTCCACCCGCGCGGCGAGCGGGAAATCCGACGGCGCTTCCAGCGTGCAGCTTTGGCGCGTCTTGTTTTGCAGCAGCCAGAACGCCTCCGGCCATTGCGGGCGCGTCGCCGGATCAAGGCTCGGCCGGATGACGCCGCCACTGGCTTCACGGCCTTCAATCACCGGCGACTGGTCAATCGGACAGACGCGCGCCACGGCGGCCACCAGTTTCTCGCCCAGCGGCGCGTGGCCGCCGGGATTCAATTCATAAACATAAAAGCCGTGCGACTCCCAGTCTTCGTGCAGGCACAAAGTCAGATCAAACTTCGGCTGCCGCTCCAGCCAGCGGACGTGCGCGGTGATTTCGCAGGACTCCAAATGGCGGTAATCGCGATTCAAATCAATTCCACTGGCATTGCCGCGCGTGTTCAAAACAAAACCGTCCGGGTTCAGGCACGGCACGAGAAAAAGTTCCGCCGACGTCGGCCAGCGATTTTCCTGAATCAATTTCAAAGCCGCCAGCGGTCCCGCCGGCTCGTCGCCGTGAATGCCCGTTGAAATATAAGTGCGAAGTGGGAAGTCCGAAGTGCGAACTGGTTTGCGATTCAGCGCGAAGATTTCCAGGTCGCCGGTTTTGTAAAACAGTTCCGACGACCAGCCGTGCGCCTGTGCGGTGGATTTGATGTCGCGCAGGATGGCGCGGATGTCAATCGTCTCGCCGTGGTAGCCGCCGTGATTTTTGCCAAGCTTT
>CAZIFP010000085.1:0-10888 GCA_964538105.1 uncultured Bifidobacteriaceae bacterium | reverse complement strand
CATTTTCATTCAGAGACAAACTGCCGATCGGATTCAACGTCGGTTGCTGGTTGACCGGATTGACGGTGACCGGAACCGTATAAGACACTTCGGTGGATAACGCACTTTCGGCCCCGGCAGCACTGTAAGTCGAGGCTGCAAAATAATAGGTGCCTCCGTTCAGAAGATTGGAGACCGTAAAACTGGTTGCGGATCCAACGGATGTTTTGTTGGTATAGTTGCCGCTTGCCCCACCGTAATAGATTTTGTAGCCCGCAACGATCGGGTTGGTGCTGGGATTCCACGCCAATGTTACGTTTGTCTGCGCAAACCCCGGACAGGGCAGGATTGAAATGAAAACGCCTAGGAAAAAAAAGCAGATTCCACCTCGTCTAAACCGGCTAAAAACGTCCCTGTGACACATCTTGGCAAGTCCATCGCATAAAGCCTGCCAACTTTATTTTATCAATAACAAATCCCGGTGGCACATTTTTGGACTGCCGGCTGCAAACAAAGCATCCTTCCAAATTGCTGTATTTTATTTGGAAGTGGAGTCTGTCTCGCTTTGAAGTTTGAATTTAAGACACCGGGCCGGGCTCAAAATAAGTTTATTTAAGACAGGCGCTGTCTTGAAAGAGTGCAGTGCCGAACACCGGCGCAAAGCCGGCCCACGGAACAATTTGCCTGGTTTATCAGGCCACGGGCAGTAAATGCTTGCGCTCACACAAATCCCGTTCTGAATTTCCTTTCGCGCCGCGTTTGGGTTTGTTACAACCATCGCGTGCGCAGGATTCTTTGGACAATATTTTCTCTCTGGCTTTGCGGATTGTGTCTATCCGCCCGCGCCGAAACGTATTCGATGGCGGATGGCACGGCGCTGGTTGGTGACATCGTTTCGTTCGATGACATCGGCGTCAAATTCCGGATGGGCGACGGCAGTTACTCTGACCGGGTTGCGTGGACGAAATTTTCGCAGGACGGGTTGAAGGAACTGGCCGACAATCCCAAAATCAAACTGCTCGTCGAGCCGTTCATCGAAATCCCTCCATCGGAACGTCCGCAAAAGCCGGAAGTGAAAGTCCATGATGTGACGCGTCTGGAGTTGCCGGCAAGTCAATCGTTGTTCGGCGCGCTGTTTTCCTCATCGGTCGGCCTGTTCGCGCTGATCCTGGTTTACGCGGCGAACATTTACGCCGGTTTTGAAATCGCCGTGGTCCGTGCGCGGCCCAAAGCGTTGGTGATGGGTGTGTCGGCGGTGCTGCCAATTTTGGGGCCAATCATTTTTCTCGCCATTCCAATGCATGCGGACGCCATCCCGGTCGAAGCTGCGGTGGCAGGCGATCCGGCATCCTTCGCCATGCCGGGAGAACCGTCCGCGCCGGGGGAAATGCAAGTCACCGCCGGAGCGTTTCACCCGCCGGCTGCAAGCCCGGACGCCGGACAAATCTTCCAGCGCGGCCAGTTCACGTTCAACCGCCGTTTTTTTGAGACGAAATTTTCCGGCTATTTTGGCGTGGTCCGGCATGGTGCCGACAAGGACATGGCGTTGGTCGTGAAAACCGGACGCGCACTGTATCAGGTCGAACGCATCACGCGCATCGCCTCCAGTGACGTGCATTTGGAGGTCATGCTCGGGGAAGTGCGGCAGGAAGTCATGGTGCCGTTCACCGACATCCAGGAAATTCAGCTTAAACCGAAAGCCGCTTGAAATACCGCACCATCCTCATGTTCGGCGCGCCCGGTTCGGGCAAGGGCACGCACGGAAAAATTCTTGGCGCGATTCCCGGCTTCTACCATTGCAGTTGCGGCGATGTTTTCCGCAGCTTGAGTCCCGACGAACCGCTCGGAAAGATTTTTGTCGAATACTCCAGTCGCGGCCAGTTGGTGCCGGATAAACTGACCATCGAGCTTTGGAAAAAACATACGCACGCGCTGACAGTCGCCGGCCGGCTGGATCCCAAGCGGAACACGCTCGTGCTCGACGGCATCCCGCGCAATGTCCATCAGGCGCAGATGCTCGCAAAGTTTCTCAACGTAACAGCACTTTTTTACATGTGCAGCGCGAATTTTGAGAACCTCGT
Organism: uncultured Bifidobacteriaceae bacterium; assembly: GCA_964538105.1. Classification (GTDB taxonomy): domain Bacteria; phylum Verrucomicrobiota; class Verrucomicrobiia; order Limisphaerales; family UBA11358; genus UBA11358. The sequence goes on along the minus strand of CAZIFP010000085.1, from coordinate 8,828 downwards.
GAAGCGGCTACAACGCCGCGCGCTGAAGGACAACCGTCTGGACGACGCGAACCTGGACGTGATCCGGGCGCGGCTCAAAACCTACGAGCAGGAAACAAAGCCCGTGCTGAATTATTACGGCAAGAAAATCGTCCACCGCATCAACACCGACGGCACGCCGACCGAAACTTTTGCCAAAGTCATGCGGCAGGTCGTCAAACTCTGACGCGTTTTTGCTTTCGCCCGCCCGCGATTTCGACTTGGCTTAACCCGTGAGCAGCTTACGAATCATTTTCATGGGCACGGCGGAACTGTCCTGCGCCAGCCTGGAAAAGCTGGCCCGTGACAAAAGCTATTCCGTAGTTGCCGTCGTCACGCAGCCGGACAAACCCAAGGGCCGCGAACTCAAGCTCACACCATCGCCGGTAAAAGTCCTCGCGGAGAAATTAAATGTGCCCGTTCTCCAGCCGCCCAGGGCGCGCGACGAAAAATTTATCGGCGAATTGCTCGAACTCAACCCGGATTTAATAGTTGTCGTCGCCTACGGCCAAATCCTGCCGCCTGCCATTTTGGAATTGCCGCGCTTCGGCTGTCTCAACGTCCACACGTCGCTGCTGCCGAAATATCGCGGCGCTGCGCCGATCCAGTGGGCGATTGCCAGCGGCGACGCTGAAACCGGCGTGACGATCATGAAAATGGATGCCGGCCTCGACACCGGCCAGGTTTTATCAACCCGCCGCACGCCGATTCTGCCGGCGGACGACTCGCAACTTCTCCACGACCGGCTGGCGCAGCTCGGTGCCGAACTGCTCGTCGAAACAATTCCTGATTATGTCGCCGGGAAAATCCAGGCGCAGCCGCAGACGCTGGAAGGCTCCTCTTACGCCGCGAAAATTAAAAAGGAAGACGGCAAGATTGACTGGCACCAGCCGGCGACGCAAATCTGGAACCGGTTGCGCGCCTTCACGCCGTGGCCCGGCGCGTTCACCTTTCTTCAGGCGGAACCAAAGCCGCAGTTGCTGAAAATCTGGAAAGCCGGAGTTGTCGAAAACCATGGACCGACGGGCATTGTCTTGTCGGCGGACAAAACCGGCATCATCGTCGGCTGCGGGCAAGGCGCGCTGCGGATTTTGGAATTGCAGCGCGAAGGCGGCAAACGGCTGACAGCGGAACAATTTCTCATCGGCCATCCGCTAAAACCGGGCGCGACGTTTGGCTGACGGATTTGTGACGGGCTTGAAAAGTGGGTCGAACCGTTCGAGTCCTTTTAAGAAGGGTTTTTGGAACCAGTCGGGCCGTCCGACGCCAGTTTCAATGAGCTTTTAGTTGAACCCACGCCGCCCGCCGCCTCCTAAAAAGAGTTTTTAGCACAGGTTGGGCCGCTTGACGCCGGTTTGAACGCCGTTTTAGGGGAGGTTAGGCCGCACAACGCCTATGAAAAGGAGTTTTTAGAGCAACTTGGGCCGCACAACGCCTCCTAAAAATAGTTTTTAACACAGGTCGGGCCGCCTGACGCCGGTTTGAACGCCGTTTTAGGGGAGGTCGGGCCGCACAACCCCTTTGAAAAAGAGTTTTTAGTGCAGCCTAGGCGGCTCGACGCCTCCTAAAAAGAGTTCTTAACTCATGGGGGCAAATAACATCAGCGAAATGATTTTGCCAAGCTTGTCTGACTGATACTGCGCGCAGGCCGTCATGTCGTTTTCCAGATCCGCCCAGGTGGCGGCGGACTCCAGCTTGGCGAGTTCTTACAAATCTGCCAAGCAGGACAAATAGGAAGATACAAGGGACGGCAGAATATTTCTTTCGTCCCTGACGGGACTTGAGACATTTCCAAACCGTGAACCCAGCCATAAATGGCTGGGCTATTTTCAGGGGATGCAATGGCGGCGAATCTACGGCGCAGAAATTATGGTGAAGGAAGGCGAAACAGGAAAAAGAATCCGCCGCAGCATTCACGGCTGCCTTGAAACACAGATTTTCAAATCAAACCCCGCCGGAGGCCGTCCATTTGATGCACAAGGAATGTCCATCATTTACCAAGAACCGTTTATAAGGCGGATTCCAATCAATGCTCAACCTGTCTCGAACCAATTAACAAAAGAGGAGATATATTATCATGAGCAATCAAATTCAATATTCCTACGAACCGCTGGTGCAACTGCTGGAAGATGCCGCCGACGGCGCGAACAAATACGCCGCGGTCATCAGCTTGAAACAAAACACGGAACCCGCCATCCGCACGGACCTGGCGGCGCTCACCGGCACACCCGCCGGGCCGGGCGGTGTGCCGGCGGCGGTGCCGGGCTTGAAGAATTTGTGGAACACGGCCAAGGTTGACAAGGTGGCCGCCACGGCCGCTTTTCGCTCGGCACAGAGCAATGGCCGCGCGCTGGCCATGACGTGCATCGGCACGCTCAAGCCGGTGCTGGGCCAGCAGTGGAACAGCGCGTGGAACGCGGCGGGTTTCATTGGCGGTTCGCTGGCGGTGCCCACGAACCCGCTGCCGAAGCTCCAGCAGTTGCGCGGTTACTACGAGAAGAATCCCAAGCAGGAGGTGGCCAACGTCAACGGCGTGGCCTGCACGGCGGCGGCGTGCGAGGCGGCGGCCCAGGCCATCAGCACGGCGGAATCGGCCAGCAACCAGAGCAACACGGATGCCGGCACGGCGCAGGCGAATTATCAGGCGGGCATCACGACGGCGCGCAACCGCGCTTCCGGCCTGCTGGCGGAACTCGGCCAACTGCTCGACGCCAAAGACCCGCGCTGGCTGGCGTTTGGTTTTGAGATGCCGGGCCATCCGAGTTCGCCGGACGTGCCGCAGAATCTCACGGTCACGGCGGGTGCGGCGGGTTCGCAGACGCTGTTCTTCCACTGGGACGATGCGCGGCGCGTGGACGGTTACCGGGCGGTGTTGGCGAATGCCGCCGATGGAACCGTGGTTTCGCAGCAATTGACCTAGGATGCGGAGGCGACTTTTGACAATGTGCCCGCCGGTGTGACTCTGAACGCCACGGTGAGCGCCCGCAATACCACCGGCGAAAGCCAGCCCTCCGCCCCGCCCGTGTCCATCGTGGTGCCGCCGCTGACAAAATAGGGTTACGGCGTAAAAAATTTAACCCGCGTGGTGCCTACCGCGCGGGTTTTTCGTTGGCGTGATTTGCCGGTGCGGGGAATCAGGCGGCGGACGGCTCGGACTGGCTTTTGGTGAGGGTGTGCCGGATGTCCTGCGCCTCGCAGAGATAAACCACTTCCTCGGCTATGTTCTTGGCGTGGTCGGCGATGCGTTCCAGGCTTTTCATGGCGACGATCCAATGCAGGCAGCGCCCGATGGTGTCCGGGTTGTCGGTCATGTGCTGGGCCAGCAGGTTGTGAATCTCCTTGTTGAGCGCGTCCACTTCGCGGTCGCGCGGAACGATGGCGCGGGCGGCGGCGGAATCGCGATGAACGAATGAATCGAGGGCGTCCTTGACCATCGCCAGCGCCAGGCTGGCCATACGGTTGACGTCAAAATTAATTTTCACGGGCGGTTCCTGTGCAAGGTCCCGGGCGCGCTTGGCAATCTTGGTCGCCTCGTCGCCGATGCGTTCGAGGTTCTGCGACACTTTCATCGCAACCGTGATCATCCGGAGGTTGCTGGCGAGCGGCGCCTTGGTCAGCAGCACGATGGCCATCTCGTCAATCTCGACTTCGAACTGGTCAATGATGTTGTCATCCTCGCGCACGCGCACGGCGAGGTCGTAGTCGCGCTGGACGAGCGACTGCACGGACTGGTTGACGGCCGTCTCGGCGCGGCTGGCCATGAGCAAGATTTTTTGCCGCAGCGCGTCCAGTCCCAGTTCAAAATGATTTTCCATAATTCGCTCTGCTGAAAACTAACTCAACCGAACCGGCCTGTCACATAATCTTCGGTCTGTTTCTTTGAGGGGTTGGTGAAAATTTTCCCGGTGGTGTCGAACTCGATCAACTCGCCGATGTAGAAAAAGGCGGTGTAGTCCGAGATGCGCGCGGCCTGCTGCATGTTGTGCGTGACGATGACGATGGTGAAATCCTTTTTCAACTCCAAAATCAGTTCCTCGATGCGCGCGGTGGCGATGGGGTCGAGCGCGCTGGCCGGTTCGTCCATCAAAATAATCTCCGGCTTGATGGCGATGGCGCGGGCAATGCACAGGCGCTGCTGCTGGCCGCCGGACAAGCCGAGCGCGCTCGAATGCAGGCGGTCCTTCACTTCATCCCACAACGCGGCATTGCGGAGGCTTTGTTCCACGACGCCGTCCAGTTCGGATTTGTTTTGCGAACCGTGCAGGCGCAAACCGTAGGCGACGTTCTCGTAGATGGACTTCGGAAACGGATTGGACTTTTGAAACACCATGCCGACGCGCTTGCGGAGTTCAATCACATCCACGTCCGAACTGTAAATATTGTGGCCGCCGATCTTCACGCCACCTTCGATGCGAACGCTGTCAATCAAGTCGTTCATGCGGTTGAGGCAGCGGAGCAGGGTGGACTTGCCGCAGCCGGACGGGCCGATGAAGGCGGTCACGACCTTTTCGCCGAGCGTGAGCGAAATGGTTTTCAGTGCTTGGCTCGCCCCGTAATAAAGCGAAAGCCCCTCGATATGAATCAGCGCGGCGCTGCCCGGCGAATTGGTTTTCGCCTCCGGCACATTCAGTTTTGGCATGGAAAGTTCAGCCATAAAATATTTCAGCCCAGCGCGCGGAGTTTTTTGCGGACCCGCGCGCGGATGACGATGGCCACAATGTTCAGCGCGAACGTCAGCATCAGCAGCACGAGCACGGTGGCGTAAAGGATCGGCCGGGTTTGCTCGATGTTCGGCGACTGCGTGGACAAAACAAAAACGTGATAGCCGAGATCCATGAACTGATCCGTGACATGGTGCGGCAGCGACGCCATGTAATACGCGACGCCGGTGAATAAAATCGGCGCGACCTCGCCGGCTGCACGGCTCACGGCTAGAATGCCGCCGGTCATAATGCCGGGCAGCGCCTGCGGCAGCACGACGCGTAAGATCGTTTCCAGTTTTGTCGCGCCGAGCGCGAGGCTGGCTTCGCGCAGGCTGGGCGGAATGGCTTTCAGCGACTCCTCGGTGGCGACGATTACTACCGGCATCGTCATGATGGCCAGCGTGAGCGAGGCCCAGATGAGCGCCGGCTGGCCCCAGACCGCGCTGGGATTGTGCAGAATGGTGTCAATGTTTTTGCCGACGAAATTGATGAAGAAACCGAGGCCGAACAGGCCGAAGACGATCGACGGAACGCCGGCGAGATTGTTGACGGCGGCGCGGATGAATTTAGTGACGAGCGAATTGTTTGGCGCATATTCCGTCAAATAAATCGCCGTGATGACGCCGACGGGCAGCACGAAAATAGTCATCACAAAAACGCGGATGGTGGTGCCGACGATCATCGGCAACACGCCGGTGGTATTGGCGTCGAAGAAATCCTTTTTGGGAATCGTCGAGACGAAATGCCATGACAGGCTGCTCCAGCCGTTGATCAGGATGTTCAGCAGGATGACGGCGAGAATGGCCAGAATGAACAGCGTGGCCAGCCCGGTCAGGCCGGTGAAGAAAAAGGACGTGAAGTCAAATTTCTCGGTGCGAAAATGTTTTCGGGTTTGCGCGCTCATCGCTTGCCCTCCAGTTTCAGTTTGAACTGTGCAATGACAGCGCCAGCGATCATGTTGGAAACAAAGGTTGCAGCAAAGAGCAACGCACCAAGCATGAACAGAATCCGGTAGTGCGGGCCGCCGGAGACCGCCTCGGCCATCTCGGCGGCGATGGTTGTGGTGATGCTGCGCGCAGAATCAAAAATGCTCCACGACATCACGCTGGCGGAACAAACCATCAGCACAATCATCGTTTCGCCGATGGCACGGCCAAAGCCCAGCACGGTGGCGGCGAAAACGCCCGGCAGCGCGGCCGGCAAAACAATTTGCCACGCGGTCTGCCAACGCGACGCGCCGAGCGCAAGCGCGGCCTGCGTGTAGCTGCGCGGCACGCTGGTCAGCGCGTCTTCGGCGATGGAAAAAATAACCGGAATGACGGCAAAACCAAGCGCGATGCCGGCGACGAATGCGTTCAGCCGGGTTTGATAACCGAAGAGTTTTTGCAGCACCGTGGCCATTACCAGTAACGCAAAAAAACCAACGACGACGGAGGGAATGCCCGATAACAGTTCAATCGCCGGCTTCACGACTTCGCGGATTTTCGGCCGGGCCATCTGGGAAACATAAATCGCCGCACCGACGGAAAGCGGAACCGCAAACAGCAGTCCGATCAACGTGGTTTTCAAGGTGCCGACGAGCAGGGGAATGATGTTGTATTTTTGAATTTCGCCGACCGGCTGCCAGATGTATTCCGGTTTGTCGTAGTGGTTCCATTGGTGCGGCAGCACGAGATAACGCCATTCCGTTGTATTGATGCGCGCGTCCGGGTCGTTGCGGAACTCTTCCGGAATTTCATCCTGTGCCTCTTGTTTCACGTCCATCAAGGATTTCAGCGTGTCCTTGTCCATCGCGGCAAACTGAGCGGGCGTGAGTTCAAGATACTTTTGAAGCTGGGCCGGCGTGAGCTTGTCCATGTCCGCCGTGGGGATGGGTTTCTGCACGAGCGCGGTGTTGGTCTCGCCAAAAAACAACGGCAGGGCTTCGCGCGCGACGAACAAGAAAATCAAAAATACCATCACGATGGCCGAGAGCGAGACGAGGAAAATGAATTTCTCCGCGAGCCATTCGACCGGCCGCGCCTGATGGCCGCGATGGATGCCCATCCAGCCGTGCGGGCGGTTGTCGTTTTGAGGTTGGCTCACAAGAGTGAAAAGTTTAACGGGCGGAGCAGGAATCTCAACCGAGAATCCGCTTCCGCCCGCAGGATATGATCGCTGGAGGAATGTTCGATCAAATTAATTCCGCAGGTTTTTTGGCAGCGGGAAATAGCCCACATCCTTGACATATTTTTGGCCGTCGTTGCTGCGAACCCAGTTCAAATAGGCGGCGATTTCGCCCTTGTCCAGCGCTGGATTCACATAGACGTAAAGATAGCGCCAGATGGGATACGTTCCGCTTTCAACGTTTTCTTCGGTCGGATCAATTGCGGGTGAAGTGTCATCCTTTTTAATGGACAACAATTTGGAACCGCCACCGTAGGCGGCGCCGCCGAAGCCAATCCCGTTTTTGTCTTTCAGGACGGCCTGCACAATGGCGGCCGTGCCGGGCATCGTCTGGGCGCTGGACGCAAAATCGCGACCTTTCAAAACGTGTTCCTTGAAAAACTCATAGCTGCCGGAGCTGTTTTCGCGGCTGTAAAGTGCAATGGGCGCGTCTGGGCCGCCAACTTCCTTCCAGTTTTTGATCTGGCCGGTGAAAATGTCGCCGACCTGCGCCACAGTGAGTTCCTTCACCGGATTTTCCGGGTTCACATAAACGGAAAGCCCGTCGAGCGCGACCTTGTATTCGGTCGGGCGCGCGCCGAAAGCCTTGATGCAACTGGCGATTTCAGCGGACTTGGCCTTGCGCGAGGCGTCGCACAAATCCGTGGTCTGGTTTTGCAGCGCGGCAAAACCGGTGCCGGAACCGCCGCCGGTGACGGAGATTTTCACGTCAGCGTGCTCGCCCATGTAAACCTCCGCCCATTTTTGGGCGAGAATGAGCAGCGTGTCGGAACCTTTGACGGTGATGTTGCCGGCCCAGGCCGACGCGGCCAGACCGGTCGCCAGGGCAACGATGCTGAATTGTTGGATGATGCGTTTCATTTTTGTGTTTCCGTTGAACTTTGACTCATCTTTTAGGTAATCGTTAGTTACATTTTCATGACTTTCGACATGCCATTCGCATTGAACCGGTGACGGGCTCAACCTCATTTGCAGCTTGAAGAGGTTTGGTGACAACCGTGCGTCGGGATTGTTACGTTTATGTGACAAGCTCGACGGCAGCCGGCAGCCGGCTCAACCGGCATTTTCCAGCGCCCGCGCGGAAATCTCCAGCATCCGCTGGATCGGCAGGCGTGCGCGGTTCAAAATTTCCGCCGACAGCTCCACGCGCGGCGCGAGATTTTTCATGCAGTCGCGCATTTTTTCCAGCGTGTTCAACTTCATGAATTTGCACTCGCTGCAACGGCAGCCGTCCGTCGGCAGCTTCATGGCATCGAAGGCTGGCGCGCAGAGAAATTCTTTTCCAGGACATTCCTTCTGCATCCGGTGGATGATGCCCGACTCGGTGACGATGACGAACCGCTTCGCCGGATTTGTCCTGCAATATGTGACCATCTTCTCCGTCGAACAAACCGCATCCGCCATGTCGCGCACCTCGCGCAGACTTTCCGGATGGACGACGATTTTGGCATCAGGAAATTGATCGCGCAGCTTCACGATATTATCACGCTGGAATTCGACGTGCGCGTAACAATTGCCTTTCCAGAGCGTCATCGGCCGACCGGTCTGCTCCATTACCCACTGGCCGAGGTTTTCATCCGGCACGAACAGCAGGTCTTTGTCTTTTGGCGCGGCGTTGACAATTTTCTCCGCGTTGCCGCTGGTCACGATCACGTCGGACAACGCCTTAACTGCCGCGCTGCAATTGATATAGGCAATCGTCCAGAAATTCGGATTTGTCTTTTGTAGTTCCACCAGTTTCGGGGCCGGACAACTTTCTTCCAATGAACAACCCGCGTCCTTGTCCGGCAGCACCACAATTTTGTCCGGGTTCAAAATCTTCGCCGTTTCGGCCATGAAGTGCACGCCGCAGAACACGATGACATCCGCGCTGGTTCCCGCCGCCTGCTGCGCGAGCCCGAGCGAATCGCCGACGAAATCCGCCACGTCCTGGATTTCCGG
>CAZIFP010000084.1:0-10895 GCA_964538105.1 uncultured Bifidobacteriaceae bacterium | reverse complement strand
TACTCCGGAGAGCAGACACCGTTTTCACTTTCATCGCCAGCCATACTGTCTAGGCCACAAGCGTATGCACTCATATAAGACCAAGCACATTGAGACGCCGAAGAGTTGGTTGGCTTTCGTGGTTGGTTGCTTGGTGTTGACTTGTGCTGGCTGCGCTTCGGTAAATCCACACTGGGATGATCCGCCTCCGAACGTGACAAATTCAGGTTGGCAGTTTTTAGACCCAGGAGCTACCTTCAGCAGATGAGAGATTTGTGGAGTATCAAGTCGCCGGAGCCGCCGTTGGCGCTTGCCGTTCCGCTATCGCGGTTCACGCCGCGAGTCGGCGGTGGCTCAGCTTTTTTCGTTGGCGTCATTGAGCCATGAGTGTTTCGCCAGCCATTTCTAAAGAGTTACCAAGCCAGAGGCGGAGTCGTTGGCATATTTTAGCCGCAGTCACGGCAGCGATTCATGTCAGCATTTATTTTGCGCCGATTCCTATCATGGTATTGCGCTCATCGGCGACTGGCGGCGAGCAGTATCTCCTTTTGCTGATTCCGGCGGTCTGGAGCATTTTTATTTATCTTTGCTTTCGACAGCGTTCAGAGCGGGTGGTAGCTTGGATTTCACTCGTAGCGACGATTCATTGGTTCATGTTGGTTGGGAGTGTTAGAACATGAAGATGACGCCTAACCAGTCGCCGGAGCCCGCCGTCCCGTCAAGCCGCAGCTTCGGGGCGAAGGCTGATGGCGCTTGCCGTTCCGCTCCGTCTTGCCGAAGCCTTGGGGCGAAGGCAGATGTTGCGAGCGTAAAGCCCCGTGGGGCCACGCCCCTTTACGGGGTTCACGTCACGAGTCGGCGGTGGCTCAGCTTTCTACGCAGCATTCGCGTATGGTAAATACCAAGCACAAAAGAGCAGCCGAGATTCAGGATTCAATCCGGCAGATTTTGTTGCAGGATTGGGATCCACTTCAAGTGCGCGACATTCCGCAATGTGAGCATGAGTATGATTCCTACGTCGGCGGTGTTTACCGGATTTTGGCGAGTAGTCGGTCAGAGCAGCAGCTTGCAGATTATCTTTTGAAGACTGGACACGAAATTATGGGCGCACCACTGGCAGCAGGCGCGTCATCCGAGGGATTGAGGCCACTCGCTCGGAAGCTGTTGGAGGTTGATGTTAGATTATGACCATGCTGTTTAGTTTGACATTTGTAGTGCGACAAAACAGGATGTTAACCTGCAATGATTTGCTTCTTCACGCGGCAGCACACGGCGGGATGGGTTCAGCCGGCCGGCGCAATCAAATCCAGCCGGAATGCCTTGATGGCATTGAGCATGAATTGAATGGCCACCGCCGCCAGCAGCAGACCCATGATGCGGATGGCGATGCTCATCATGATCGGGTTCAGCCAGCGTGCGCTGCGGGCGGACAGCCGCAGTATCAGGTAGCTCACCAGCGACACGGCCACGATGCAGCAATATAGCGCGATGTGCTGGGGAATGTTTTTCGCCTCGTTCTGGAGCAGGATGGTGGTGGAGATCGCGCCCGGCCCGGCGAGCATCGGAATGGCCAGCGGCGTCACGGCGATGTCCGTTTTTTCCGTTCCGGCCTTGGTTTCCTCGTGGGTTTCCTGCACGCGCGAGCGCTGGGCGCGCACCATGTCCAGTGCCACGATGAGCAGCAGGATGCTGGCGGCGATCTGAAACGCCGGCATGGTGATGCCCATGACCTTGAAGACGATCTGGCCGGCGAAGGAGAACACCAGCATGACGCCCGCTGCCACGCAACACGCCAGCCGCGCGGTGCGGATGCGCTGCTCCGCCGTGTCGTTCGGCGTCATGGCAAGGAACGCCGGCACCACGGCCAGCGGATCCACAATCACGAACAGCGAACTCGCCGCCAGCAAAATGTATTCAAGCAAATTGATGGGAAGGAATTAGACGCGGATTGAGAGAAAAGTCAACCGCTGGCAGTGGATGTTTTTGACAGCCACCGCCCTTAACCGCGCGTGCCGGTTTGATCCGGCGCGAAAGATTATTTCTTGAGCGTGCGCAGATAGGCGATGGACGCCTTGATGTCCTCATCCGAAAGCTCGGACGGTTTCATCAGGGTCTTGTCGTCTTTCTTCAGGCCTTCCTTGATGGATTTGAACGCCTGGTCATCGCTAACGGCGGACTGGACGGCGGCATCGGAATAATCCTTGCAGCCGAGCTTGGTTCCCATCTTGGTTGCGCCCTTGCCGTCGGCTCCGTGGCATTTGGCGCAGTTGTCGCCGTAAACGGCCGATCCGTCGGCGGCCAGGGCGGTGGTGGTGAGGGCGAGCGCGAACGCCGCCGGAAGTGCGAATAGTGCGAGTTTTTTCATATCGTAACCATCCTCGCGCCGGACGCAAAATTGGTCTAATCCGTTTTTGCCAAAGACTGGACATGGATTGTCAAGGCACGGGCGGTTTGACCTTCGCCTGCGCTTGAAGCCTCTGCTCTCCGATGAAATGCTTGCCGGTCAAATAGTTTAAGCAGCCTGCCACCTCAATTGACCAGTTAAGAATCGGCGCACACAATTCATGCGATAGAAATACAGGCCGTTTGTTGGTAGCTTCACTACGATTCCACGACGCGCATCAACTTGGACGGATATACCGACAATACCGACCTCGTGACCACAAAAAACTTACAATCGCATAGCCAGGCTACAGTCCGGCGTGCAGGCTTCACGCTCATAGAATTACTGGTCGTCATCGCGATCATCGCGATTCTGGCGGCCATGTTGCTCCCTGCCTTAAGCAAGGCCAGGACGAAGGCGGAAGGCATCAGCTGCCTGAACAATCTTAGACAGGTGCAACTGGTGTTGATGATGTATCCCGATGATAACGATGGAAAACTCGCCGAAAACCGCGGCAGCACAATCGATAATCAATGGGTCAACGGCAATATGATCTATAACAGTCAGCAATCCACGAACGTGGCCATGTTGATTGGAAGTTTTGCCGGCGGGACCGCTGAAATCGGACCGTATGTGGCCAAGACCATCGGTATTTTCAAATGTCCAGCCGACAAGACCCCCGGCAATTTTGGGCCAAGGGTCCGCAGCATTGCGATGAACGGGTATGTGGGAGATGTTGGAAACGCGGGCGCCCCTAACGGAATCATGGCATCTCTGAATGGTCCGACCCTGGTCTATAGAAGGTATTTAAAAAGCAGCGATTTCACGCTCCCCGGTCCTTCGATGACGTGGGTGCTGATGGATCAACATCCGGACAGCATCAACGATCCGTTCATCTCCATGCCGATGAACAAAACGACCTGGGATGATTTGCCCGCCTCATATCATAACGGGGCCTGTGGCATCTCTTTTGCCGATGGTCATGCCGAAATCAAAAAGTGGCTGGATGGTGCCACCATTCAGCCAATAACCAAAATAGCATGGAACGGCAATATTCATCCGGCCTCGCCCAATGATAATCCCTGGATCAAGGCGCGAAGCTCGTCAAAGTGACTTAAGCCGTAGTTTCCGGCCGGTGGCTACCGGATACGGCACGAACTTTGTAGCAGAAATTCCTCACCCGCGTTGACGGGTCGCTTCGTAAAGAAAAATTCCGGTGGCGACGGCCACATTCAGCGAGTTCATGTGGGATGGCATCGGAATTTCCGCCATTTCATCGCATACGGCCAGCGCGGCGGGAGTGAGGCCCGGCCCTTCCGCGCCGAACACCAGGCAGCAGTCGCTCCGTAAATTTGCGTGCGCCAGTTTCGTCGCGCCCGGTCGCGGATGCGCCGCCAGGCAGCGCACGCCGCGCGCCCGCAATTCCGTCAACGTTTGCGCCAGATTATCCGCCCGCACGACTGGTTGCTCAAAAATCGTTCCCATCGAACCCGCCACCGCACGGCGTTGAAACGGACTGCCGCACGTCTCGCCCACGATCAGAAAATGCGCGCCGAACGCCGCGCAATTCCGCACGATCGCGCCGAGATTTTCCGCAAAGGCAATTCCCTCCACGGCGGCGAGCAGCAGCGGACGCGGGGAGTTTTTCAACAATGTTTCCAAATCCGGCAGCGGCGGAATTTTGGCCACGGCCAGCGCGCCCTGATGCAGCTTGTAACCGGTGATGGTTTCCAACAACGACGGTTCGGCGACAAAAACAGAAATTTCCTCCGGTCGTGCGCGCAATTGTGGCTCCAGCTTTTCCAGCCACGCAGGCGTGAGCAGCGCGGAGACGACGGTAAATTTGCTCGCCAGCAGACGCTTGATGACTTTGTGGTTGGCGGCCACCAGCACGCCGGCCCGCTCGTGTTCCTCGACGCGGCGCAGCGTGCGATACAACGCCAGCTCCGGCGCGTCGAGCAACTGAACCGGCTTGATTTGTGAAATGGCCACGCACGAATTAAACCGTTCAAGCCTTGCAATGAAAAGCTCGGAGAAAGTTTTCTTCCGCCACCGCCAGCCTACCGATAGATTCTGTTCGTTCCAGCATGAAAGCCCGGCTTGAATTTCCGGCGGAATCCCATATTCCTGATGTGAATTCATCATGGCAACGGTTTCAAATTCAATCATCATCGGCTGCTGGATCATCTTCCTTGCCTGGTGGCTGGTCAGCGCGTTCGGCCAGAAGGCGATGGCGGAAGAGAAAAGTTTTTTGTCCAGCCTGGTCTATAGAATTCCCCTCATGCTGGGCGGACTGCTTCTCTGGTTTCCGGAATTTCCTCACCCATTGAACCAAGTTCTGACTCCGCATACGGACCTAGCGCGAGCGCTCGGAACCGTCGTTTGCGTGCTCGGATTGTGGGTGACAATCTGGTCGCGCTGGACGTTGGGAGGCAATTGGAGCAGCGAGGTTGGTTTCAAGCAGGGGCACGAACTTGTGAAGACCGGACCATACCGTTATGTGCGGCATCCCATCTACACCGGCCTGCTGCTGATGTGCCTGGGAACCGCCATTGCGGTCGGAAGAATCCATTCCTGGCTCGGCTTGTTATTCTTGTGCGCGGGTTTTTGGATCAAGCTCAAGCAGGAGGAATCACTCCTGCTGCGGCATTTTCCCGACGAATATCCGGCTTACAAAAAGCAGGTGAAGGCGCTCGTGCCCTTCGTGATTTGAACTTTCAACAATTCATGGGTCGAAATTCTACGGTTTTTCCAGCGCCACCACGGCGGCTTCGGTGGATTGCACGGAGACCACATCGCCCACGCTGACGTCGGCCAGGTTCACGGCTTCGCCCACCTTGATGGTCCTGCTCGTGCCGTCGGTCAATTGCAAAGTCACGGTGTCCAGCCAGTCGTCCATCGCCGTGACCTTGGCGGTGAATGACACGGTGCCCACTTCGGTGGCGACGGCCTGCGCGCCGCCCGGCAGCCGGACGCGGAGTTTGGCGGCATTAGTGCCCGCGCCGGAGGGGACGCTGTTCCGGCCAAGGAACACGGCGAGCTCCTCCGCAACCGATACCTTGACCACGTCACCGGCCTTGATGTCGTCAAAACCAAATGCATTCGGCAGCGCCTTGTAGGTGACGTTGCTGCCATCCGCGCGTTTCAGCACGACCAGACGCTTGGTGCGGTCAACGGAAACCACCGTCGCCGTGGTGGAGATGGCGTCGGTCACAACTTCTCCGTTAAAGCCGGAACCGCTGTCATACGTCGAGGCTGAGAACGGCTGGCCGGGGTTGGCCGGCGGCGGTGTTGATGAACAGGACGTCAAGGCCAGCAGCGCCAGGGCCAGCAGCGCAGTGGCCGGGAATCTGCAGTTTCCGGTCGCGGTAACATTTTCGGGTGGCATAGGTTGTTGATTGGATTTGCGGGATGTTTTACGACTTCTTGATGGTGATGCCGGTGATTTCATTCGACCGCATGACGACATCGTCGCCGGGCGCCATTTTTTCGAGCTGGACGTCGGGGCCGGCCTTGATGGTCAGCTTCTGGCCGTTATTGAACTGGAGCGTCAACAACCGGTAGCTGGGATCCACCCGCAGAACCTTGGCGTTGAAGTTTATCGTCCTTGGCCGGGTGGAGCCGTCGGCATTGGGCAACCGGCCATTTTCCAAAATGTAGACGGACATTTCCGCCTTCACATCGGCCCGGATCACATCCCCAACTTTGAGCTGGTCGAAATTATCAACCTTCGGAACCACGTCAAACGTCTTGGTGGTGCCGTCACGGTGCTTGAGCGTGACCGTGCGCAGGCTGGAATCCAAGGCAACCACCGTCACCGCATCCTGGACGACCTGCACCGGAATATGGCCCTGGATCAAACCCGGCTTGCCCGCCGGCTGCACATTGGCGTTGGGCGGCGTCCAGCAACCGGTCAGGGTCAGGGCAACGACCGGCAACAAGGTCAGGACGACTGGCAACCCGGGGATTTTGTGTTTCATTGAAATGGTTTGATTGGCGGAGATTCCGACTCGTTTTTTCGACTTTATCGGTGCGCAAGACAGAGTCAAGCCTCAAGCCTTGTTCCGTGCAATATCTGACAAATCAAACTCCGGGTTTGTCGCGAGTTCGGACGCAGCGGCGCGTGTGGTTAAGAAAACCGGCGGTTTCAGGCCAGGAAACTGCCGCCGAACGGGTTCAAAATCCGGTGAACCTACCAGTCCTTGACCGGCCGTTGGCTCTGCTCCGGCTTGTCCTTCGGCTTGAGTTGGAGAACCTGCTCGTTGTCCTTCTGCGCGTCCAGCAAATGCTTCGCCTCTTCCGGCGTCATCTCGCCCGGCTTCACCGGCTGGCCTTGCTGCTGCTGCGCCTGCTTCTCATCTTTTGACTTGTCGCCGGAATCCTGTTTCTGCTCCTGCTGTTTTTGTTCCTCGGCTTTTTTCTGGTCGGCCTGGTTTTGCTGGTCCTGTTTCTGTTGCTGCGGGTTCTGCTGCTGGTTTTGCTGCTGTTGATCCTGCTTCTTCTGTTCGTCCGATTTTTTCTGCTGGTCGTTCTTCGACTGCTGTTGCTGGTTCTGTTGGTTTTGTTGCTGCTGGTTTTGCTGTTGTTGTTGTTTAAGCAACTGCTCCAGCTTTTTCAACTTCTCGTCGTCCGGATAAGTCTTCAAACCGTCTTCCACGCGCTCCAGCGCCGCCGGCACGTTGTTGGAAATATAGAATTGCGCGCCGCTATTGAAAAAATCATCTGAGGGCGCAAGCTGCGCGCCGACTTTCTGCCACGCGAACAGCAGCCCGAAAGCTGCCAGCCACAACGCCGCCGACGGGCACCGTCGCCAGGCCTCAATGAGGCAATTGCATCGGTGCGCTTTGTTGCGATGGATTTTCGATGTCATCAATGTCCTTCAATTTTTTGGTAAACTCTTCAAACTGCTTCGCGGCGACGGTTTTTTGCAGCGGCGCCATGATTTCCAGCGCACGGTGAAATTCCGCGCGGCGCACGGCGGAGTCCGCCTCGCCTTTCGCGCGGCGCAGCGCCTCCTTGAACTGTTTGATTTGTTCGACGGCGTTTTTTGTGAAGCCCAAATTAAAGACCGAGTCCGTGTCATTGGTGTTCAAGCTGACGGCGCGCGTGTAAATTTTTACCGCCGCTTCGAGCCCGTCCTGCAGGCCGTCCAGATCCTGCGCCTGCTTCGCCTTTTGAAACTGCACGTTGCCGAGGTTGTAATATGCCTGCTGTTGCAATTTCAAATCCGGCGACAGCGTCACCTGCTGGAACAAACTTTGCGCGAGGTCGAAATTCGTCGCCCGATACGCCGCATCACCGGCATTGAAGACCAGCCGCAGATCATTTGTCTCTGTTTCCGCCAGTTGTGAAAACTCCTGAAGCGCGTTCGTATAATTCCCGGATTTGTAATCCCGCAATGCCGACGCCGGCGAGGCTTTGGCGGCCATTGGCAGCAGAAAAATCGCGATCAACGTCGCGAGTGCCGGCGCTTTGACGTTGGACGTTGGACGTTGGACGTTGGACGCAATTTTTCGCTCCGGCAAAAACATTTCCGCGAGCAGAAGCAAAATCGCCGCCGCCAGCGGCCACCGGTATTGCTCGTGATATTGCCTCACCAGTTTTTCCGTGCCGCCCGATTTCGGCAGCGGCGCCAGGCCGCGGTCGTAAAGCACGTCCATCGTGTCCGCGCCGCGCAACGGCAGATAAAACCCGCCGGTCGCCGCGGCGATTTGCTTCAGCAGCGGTTCGTTTAAATGCGACTTCACCACATTGCCCTGCTCGTCGCGGACGTAATCGGAATTGCCATTTGCATCCGTCACGCGGATCAAATCGCCCGCCGCCGTGCCGATGCCGATGGTGAAAATTTTCAGCCCGGCCTTCGCCGCGTTTTGTGCGGCTTCGAGCGCACCAGTCTCGCTGTCATTGTCCTCGCCGTCGGTCAGCAGCACCAGCGCCTTGTAATGGTCTTTCTCCTTGAACGCCGTCAGCGCGGTGTTGATGGCCTCGGCAATGGCTGTGCCACCTTGCGGAATCGTGTTCACATCCAGCGCCTGCACGCTTTGCTGAAACGCCGTGTCATCAATCGTCAACGGACATTCCAGAAACGCGTCGCCTGCAAACGCCACCAGCCCGAGCCGGTCGGCCTTGGCCGTCTGCATCAGTGCCAGCGCGGCCAGTTTCGCGCGCTCCAGCCGGTTGGGCGCGATGTCTGCGGTCAGCATGCTTTTGGAAGTGTCAACCGCGACGACAATATCCAGGCCGCGCTGCTCAACCTCCTGCAAATCGAATCCACGCTGCGGACGCGCCAGCGTGACAATCAAAAATGCCACGGCAAGAATCAAAAGGGCGAAGCTCAATTTTCTCCGCTGCAAAGAAATCCCGACCGTCAACTGCGACAACAACCGCGCTTCAATAAATTGTGTCAGCAGCTTTTGCCGCATGCGCATCGCCCACCAAAAGAATAGTGCCAGCGCCGGCGGAACCGCCAGCAGCAGCCAAAGAAGTTGTGAATGCTCGAATCTCACGGCAACCTCCGCATCACTGTTTGTCCCAGCACGATTTCGATGAGCAACAAAGCCAGTCCGCAGGCAATCACCCACGCGAAGAGTTCCTTGTATTGGGTGTATTTGTTGATGACGGCTTCGGTCTTTTCCAGCTTGTCAATCTCCGCGTAAATTTTCTGAAACTTCTCCGCGTTGTCCGCGCGATAATACCTGCCGCCGGTCATGTCCGCGATTTGCTGCAGCGTGTCCTCGTCCGGCAGATAGCCAGGCGGCAGGCCCATCTGCTGGACGATTTCGCGGTTGCCGAGGCCGATGGTGTAAATTTTCACACCGAGCGCCTGCGCCGCGTGCGTCGCCGTAATCGGATCAATCTTGCCGGAATTATTTCCGCCATCGGTCATCAGGACGATGATTTTGCTTTTCGATTTCAAGTCGCGCAGCCGGTTCAGCGCCGTCGTGATGCCGTCGCCAATCGCCGTCGCGTCCGAGTTGATCGTGCCGATGCCAAGCCGGTCAATATTGTCGAGCAGATACTCATGGTCGAGTGTCAGCGGTGTGGCGATGAACGCTTGCGCGGCAAATACCACGAGGCCGATGCGGTCGTTGGGCCGGCCTTCGATGAATTTCTCCAAAACCGGCTTGGCCATGCTGATACGGTTTACCTGCTGACCGTTGACGATGTAATCCGGCGTGTTCATGCTGCCGGACAAATCCAGCGCGCACGCGATGTCAATGCCGCTCGCCTTCACCTCCGTCGTGCTTTTGCTCAGGCGCGGCTGCGCCATTGCGACAATGAAAATCGCCAGCGCGAGCCAGCGCAACGCCGCCAAAAATGCGCCCGCGTGTGAACGCCGCGTCTGCGTCAAGCCTTCGACCAGCTTAACCGACGAATATAGAAACGCAGGTGCCGAACCGCGCCGGCCCTTCAGCCACGCGAGCAACGGCAGCAGCAACAGCAGCAGCAAAAAATATGGGTGAGCGAAAGCCATTTCAGATTTACAATTTACGATTTACGAGCTCTTCCGGCTTGGTCGCCGGCGACAATGGTTCAACGTTTGTAATTTGAGATTTGGAACTTGAGATTTCCTTTGGCTCCGTTTCTTCCACCAGCTGCACGGCGGAGGCGTGCAATTCACGCAGTTCCGGTTCGCGCGGTTCATATTTGGCGAACTTCACCAGGTCGCAGCTTTCCAGAAATCCGCCGAGACTTTCCTTTTGTTCGTCCGTTAAAATATCCGTTTCACCCAGCTCGCGCAGAAATTCCTCCGTGGTCCGCTCCGGCGCGCGAAATTGAAACCGCTCCTCCAGATAAAAGCGCGCAGTGTCCGACACCGCGATGACGAATGGTTTCGGCTGCGAAATCAGCATAAGCGCTTCCTCCAGTTTTTGCTTCGCGCGGATGTGCGCCGGCACGGGTGGCACGAATGCAATCTGCGCCCGTCGCTTCTCCCACCATTTCCAGAGCGTGAACAAAACCGCCGCGCCCGCCAGC
The DNA here is from genome assembly GCA_964538105.1 of uncultured Bifidobacteriaceae bacterium. GTDB lineage: Bacteria > Verrucomicrobiota > Verrucomicrobiia > Limisphaerales > UBA11358 > UBA11358. The sequence continues at coordinate 556 of CAZIFP010000084.1, read as the reverse complement.
ATACCGAGGGTTATCCACAGCCATTCCCAGCCGTTCGGAATTTCAATTGGCGGCTTGATGTCGCGGATGTCGTTGGCGACCGGAGCGAGAGATTGGCTGGTTGTATTCGTGATCATCCGCGCAACCTCCGCTTTTCCCGCGTCTCAAAAAATCTGCCGAGCGTCGCGCTGTAAGACTCATTCGTGCGCAATTGAATGGAATCAATCCCGGACGAACGGAACTGTTTGGCCATTTCCGCGAGCTGTTTTTGCTGCCGTAACGCGAACGCATCGCGGCTGTTCGCGCTGCTGGTGTTCACTTCCAAAATTTCGCCCGTCTCCGCGTCTTCCAATACCAGACGGCCTAGCGCAGGCAATTCCAGTTCATGTTTATCGGTGATCTGCACCGCCACGACATCGTGCTTGCGGTTCAACATGCGCAACCGGGTTTGCGTCGCCTTCGGCAAAATGCCGGCCGCGTCCGGGGAAATAAAATCCGACACGACCACCGTGATCGCCCGGTGCGCCGTGACGCGCGCCATGAATTCCAGCGCGTTCACCAAATCCGTCCCGCGCCG
>CAZIFP010000083.1:0-11043 GCA_964538105.1 uncultured Bifidobacteriaceae bacterium | reverse complement strand
CGCCGCCCGGTAGTCGCTGGGTGCAAGCTGGTTGACCGACTTGAATACGCGGGAAAAATAAAACGGATCCTCGTAACCCAGTTCAGCGGCCACCTCCTTGACGCTCAACGACGTGGTTTCCAGCAGATGGCAGGCGCGCTCCATCCGGAGCCGGGTGAAATAATCCATCGGCGCGAGGCCGATGCGCCGCTTGAACAGGGCGAAGAAATGCGACGGGGAAATGCTCACCCGGGCCGCCAGCGTGGCCACCTGCAACGGCCGGTTCAGATGCTGGCTCATGTAGGCAACGCACTGCTCAATCCGGACCGCCGCCTCCGGCCCGCCATGTCCCGTTCTGCCGTCGGAGAAACCCCGGTCGGCGGTGTTCGTTTGTGATTCCATAGTCATCATGCTCATGCAAACCTCCTGCGGGTTAAGTTCGGGTCGAAAATAATACTGGTGGTTGATGTGTTTGGCTTCATGGCGTCGTCATCCGATGGTGGGCGCTCCAAAATGTTTCTGAAGAACGAGCGCGATGATGCCGCGCAGACGCGGCTGCGGGGCCGGGCCGCTGGCCGTGATCCGCGTCCGGGCATGGGTTGACGAACGCCGCCGCACCATATCCGTGATTATCGGGCCGACGCGATCCCACGCCCGCGTCACTTCGCCCACCACTACAATCGCCTCCGGTGCCAGACCGGTGACCAGCATGGAGATGCCCCGGCCCAGATAATTCGCCATGTTGTCCAGCGCCTCCAGCGCCTTGAGGTCGCCATGTTCGGCAAATTCCAAAACATCCTCGAAGGTCGTGGAGCCGTTGCGCTTTGCCGCGTGGTTTCTCCCGTTGCGCACCGCCGGCTGTGATTCGTGGTAGTAACGCACGGCGGCGGAGTTCGACGCGAACACTTCCCAGCAGCCGTGGTTGCCGCAGCCGCATTTGGGTCCGTTTTCCGCCAGCGTTACATGGCCGAATTCGCCAGCCAGACCCGAAGGCCCGCGCACGAGCTGGCCGTTTAAAATCATCCCCACACCGATGCCCTCGGAAACGGCGACCGCGATCAGGTTGCGCGCGCCATCGGTGTGCTGCCCAAACCAGAATTCGGACAAGGCGCAGGCGTTGGCCTCGTTTTCCAAATCCACGGTCAGTCCGGTCGCCTGCTCCAGCCGCTCCTTCAACTCTTCATCGTGCCAGCCCAGGTTCGGCGCAAACACAAATTTTTGGGACGACAGATCCACGCGGCCCGGCAGGCTGACGCCGATGCCTTCATAGGCCATGTGCGGACGCTCCTTCATCCGGGCGCAGATGCGCCGGGTGATCTGCTCCACAAATTCGTCGGGGGTCGCCGGCGTCGGCAAAGATTCCTGGGACAGGAAATATCCGGCAAGATTGGCCAGTGCCATGTGCGTGGTGGAGGGCCGGATGTTGATGCCGAAAATGCCGGCACGATCCTCGTTCAGGTGCAGGAAGGTCGGCCGGCGACCGCGCGGCAACTGTCCCACCGCACCCTCCTTCAACCAGCGTTCCGCAATCAACTGCTCCGTGATGACCGACACCGTGCTGCGCTGCAAGCCGGACTGTCGCATCAAATCCGCGCGCGAAATGGGCTGATGCTTGCGGACGAGGTTCAGCATGATGCGACTGTTGATGTCGCGGGCCGTCTCGCTCGTCGCCACCTGAAAATGGTTCAGGTCAATTTTACGCATGACACAATTGGGGCTGGGTCGTCGCTCGATCTGATTAGTTCGTGTGCCAAACTATATCGGGTTTTCAGACGGTGTCAACGATTTTATTCGCGTCACGAACTAATTAGTCGAAATCATTTCTGGCGCTGGTCTGGCGAGGGCGATAAGTTATTTTAACAGCACATGTTCCGGTTCCCCAATGCACTTTCCGGCAATGATGACACCGCGTTGCGCCGTCCGGTTGGTTGTCACGTTTCCCGAACCAACATTTTAGCGGATATCCCCCCATTAAAAAAGCCACGGGAGAAAATTTCCGTGGCTTGCTGAAAAAATCAGAACCGGGCTTACTCGGCCTTGGCCTTCTTTTCCGCCTTGGGTGCCCTGGCTGGTTTTTCGGCTTTATCCGCCTTGGCGGCTGTGGGCTTCTCCGCCTCGGTTTTTTCCACACGCTTGCCGCGCTTCTCGGTTTTCACCTCGGCCGGCGCAGCTTCAACCACCGGCGCGGTGATGGGCGTCAAACTTTCCACGCGCACTTTCAACGTGCCTTTGACTTCGGCATGCAGCCGCAATTCCACTTCGTGTTCGCCCAGCGCCTTGATCGGGTGTTCGAGATGAATTTTTTTCTTGTCGAGCGTGATGTCGAACTGGTGCTTCAACTCATCGGCGATCATGCCGGTCGTCACCGAGCCGAACATCTTGCCGTCGTCGCCGGCCTTGACCTTGATGACGCAGATCAATTTGGAAACGCCCTTGGCGAGTTCGCTCATGGTGTTGAACTCGTGCGCTTCGCGCTCGGCGCGGCGCTGCTTGAGCGCCTCGATGCGGCGCTTGTTCGCGCCGCTCACCGGGATCGCGAAACCTTGCGGAAACAAATAATTGCGCGCGTAACCAGCGGCGACTTTGACCTGGTCGGATTCACCGCCGAGACCGACGATGTTGTGCGTGAGGATGACTTCAGTTTTTGCCATAAGAAATTAGTTGAGAGTTGAAAGTTGATGGTTGAGAGAAAAAAATTCTCCCGCAAAAAATCAGAAGGGAACGTCGTCGCTTTCGGGCGGGCCGTCGCCTTCCACGGGTTCAGCCGCCGGTGAGGCGCTGGCGGGAGCGGACGGACGGGCGGCACGCGGCGCGGCGGGTGCGCCGCCTTCGCTGCTCGGAGCGCTGCCAAGAAATTGAACTGTTTCGGCAACCACACCGAGCCGGCTCTTTTTCTGGCCGGTCTGCTTGTCGTCCCACTGGTCGAGCTTCAAGCGGCCTTCAACGAGCATCGGACGACCTTTGCGCATGTATTGGCCGACGTTTTCAGCGGTGCGGCCAAAAATGTCAATATCCACAAAAGTGACCTCCTCTTTTTTCTCGCCGGCTTCGTTCGTCCAGACGCGGTTGACCGCGAGGCCGACCTTGGCGATGGCCGTGCCCTTGGGCGTGTAGCGCAATTCGGGATCGCGCGTCAGGTTGCCCATCAGGATGACTTTGTTGAAACTGGCCATGACAAAAATTATTTCGCGGGCTTCGGCTCCGGCGATTCGGTGAACAGCACGCGGAACACTTCCTCGTTCAGGCTGAACTTGGCGTGCAGTTGCTTGATGATGGACGGCGTGCCGGCGAAAATGATGTTCGCGTAGAAGCCTGCGCTGTGCTTTTTGTCCGCGATGCGGGAAAACGCCTTCTTCTCCATTTTCTGCACGGTTTCCACTTTGCCGCCGGCGGCGACGATGTCCGTGGAAATTTTGTCTAGGGCGTCTTTCACGCCTTCTTCCTTGCCGGACAGGTTCAAGATGAACAGACCTTCGTATCGTTTCACTTTTTATTCTCTTTATTTTTGGAGTCCACGACTCCGTTAAACAGGCTCATCGCCTTTTCAATTCCGTCGGCCAGCCAGCATTCCATCTGGTCAGCCGCCCGATCCAAAACTTTTTCCAACACCGCGCTCTCGGCTTTGTCAAACTTGCCGAGCACAAAATTCGTAATCTCCCGCGCGCCGTCCTGCCGGCCGATCCCAATCCGCAGCCGCGCAAACTGGCGCGACGCCAGATGCTGCTCGATGGACTCCAGACCGTGATGCCCGCCGCTGCTGCCGCTGGCGCGCAACCGGATTTCGCCGAACGGCAAATCCGCGTCGTCCACCGCCACCAAAACCTGCTTCAGCGGCAACTGATAAAAATTCACCAGAACCCCGACCGTCTCGCCGCTCAAATTCATGAACGTCTGCGGCTCGCAGAGCAAAATTCTCCTGCCGTCGTGTCCGGCTTTGGCGATGCGCGAAACGAATTTTTTTTCGTTCGTCCAATTGCATTTCCACTGCGCCGCCAGTTTTTCGACCAACAAAAATCCGGCGTTGTGCCGTGTCTTCGCGTATTCCGCGCCCGGATTTCCCAAACCCACGATGAGAAAAACATTTTCCATGCGCGGGCAATAGTGGGACAGGCATCCTGCCTGTCAAGGTCGGGCTGGAAGCCCAACCCACTAAAATTATTTTTTCTTCTCGGCCTTTGCTTCGGGCTTGGCCTCGGCCTTTTTGTCGCCGGCAGCAGCGGCTTTCGCATCGCCCTTGGCCGGGGCGGCACCTTTGGCGGGAGCCGCACTTTTTGCCGGAGCGGCGCCTTCCGCACCTTCATCCTTCTTTTCCTTGGTCATCTCGACATCGCCGGCGGCCGGAGTGGCTTCGGCGGCGACCACTTCTTCCTCGGCGCGCGGCGCGGAAACCGCCGCGACCGTGATGTGCTTGTCGCCCATGATTTCCACGCCCGCCGGCGCAACGATGTCGCCAAGGTGGATGGACTTGCCGATTTCCAGCGCGGTCACGTCAATGATGATCTGTTCCGGCAAATCTTTCGGCAACGCCCGCACCTTGAGCTTGTGCAAAATGTGTTCGAGCACGCCGCCGCCGGTTTTCACGCCGGCCGGTTCGCCGGCCGTTTCCACCGGCACCTGCACGGTGACTTTTTCGTTTTCGGCGACTTCGTGAAAATCAACGTGGAGCACCTTGCCGTCGAGCGGGTGATGCTGGATTTCCTGGACGAGCGCGAGGCGCTTCGAGCGCGCGTCGTTGTCCACGGACAGATCCACGAGCAGATTCTCCGAGGCGGCGTGGTTCAGCAGGTCGGCGAATTCCTTGGAGTTGACCTCTAGGTTTTGCGGCGCAGCCTGGCGGCCGTAAATGGTGGCGGGCACGCGGCCGGCGGCGCGGAGTTTCTTCACTTCGGCGCGCTGCACCTGCGAACGCGGATAGGCTTTCAATGCGACTGATTTCATTTTATAAAATTGTTTCCGGCGGCGCTCAACTGGTGCGCCCGCCTTTGAATTCAAAAAGCGAGTTCACCGACGAATTATTGTGAATCCGTTTGATGGCTTCGCCCAAAAGCCCCGCGACGGTCAGCGTCGTTATCTTCACGCCGTCAATCGCAGGGCGTTGGACTGTATCAGTTGTTATCAACTCGTCAATAGCAGATTTGCGCAATCTTTCGATGCCCGTGTCGTTCAGCAGCGCGTGCGAGACGCAGGCGATGATTTTTTGGGCGCCCTTCATTTTCAAAATCGCCGCCGCCGAGGTCAGCGTGCCGGCCGTCTCCGTCAAATCGTCCACGAGCAGGACGTTTTTCCCCTCGATTTCGCCGATGACCGCCATGCTCTCCACTTCCGTGGCGCTCTTGCGGCGCTTGGCCACAATGGCGAGTTCCGCATCCAAAGTTTGAGAATAAGCATGTGCCATCTTGATGCCGCCGGCGTCCGGGCTGACGACGACGAGGTTCGTCAGATTTTTCTTCTTCAAATAATCATACATCACCGGCGCGGCGTAGAGATGGTCCACCGGGATGTCGAAAAATCCCTGGATCTGCTGCGCGTGCAAATCCATCGTCAGCACGCGGCTGGCACCGGCGGCCACGAGCAGATTCGCGACCAGCTTCGCCGTGATCGGCACGCGCGGCTGGTCCTTGCGGTCCTGCCGGGCATAGCCGTAAAACGGCATGACGGCCGTGATGCGCTTGGCGCTCGCGCGGCGCAGCGCATCCATCATGATGAACAGCTCCATCAAATTGTGATTCGTCGGCGGCGACGTCGGCTGGATGATGAAAATGTCCTCGCCGCGCACGTTCTCCTCGATCTTCACAAACGTCTCGCCGTCAGGGAACGGTGAAATGGTGCAGTTGCCGAGTTCGCAGTTGATGGATTTGCAGATGGCGCGGGCCAAAGGCTCGTTTGCGGTGCCGCTAAAAATTTTCACAGAGATTTATTCTTCGGTTAAAATAAAAAACCACCCGTTCGGTGGAAGAAAAGTGGAGTGACTTTAACAATGAATTAAGCGCGTGCAAGTGAATTCCTGCATCCGGCCAACCGGCCGTCAGCCGCCTGCCTCAAAACCGAACTTTCGACAATAAGGTGCCAGCCGCTCTTGAATCGGTGCCAGCGCCTCCGCGTAGTTTTTCCAGCGGTCAATCGAGCGGTTGTGCAACGGCTGGGTCACGTCCTGGTAAGTGGGCGAAAAGAAAAATTTCTTGCCGGCGGATTCGTGGAACTCCGCCTGGCTTTCGTGCCAGGGCAGTTGCAGAAATTCCGTGGCCCGCCGGCCTTCGGCCTCCAAATTGGCCACGATGTCGCGGTAGTGAACTTCAATCCAGTCAAAGCCGCCCAGTTCGCGCAGCCGCAGCCACACATCCATCAGGTCGGCATAATGTCTGGCCGCGCGGCCCAGACTCAAAAAATTCACATTCAACGCCGTCAGGTTCAGGTTTTGAAACAGGCAACTGACGATGACATCGCGCGGATCGCGAAGCGCGATGATGACTTTTAGCTCCGGAAAAATCCGCAGCCAGAGATAAAGCGCCAGCGTGGGCGAAGGATTCTTATCCAGCATGACTTTTGCGCCGGATCCGCCCTCGACTTCGCGGAACAGACTTTTCAAATATCGCCGCCGCATTTCCATCCGGCGGTTCGCATTCAGCGAATCAAGTTCGGCAAACGTGAGCGACTGTTTGGCACCCATTGGAGCCAGTGGAGTCCAGATTTCATTTACGAACGCGTCCGGTTCGTCGAACGCGCGAATTTCCGGATGCGCACCCAAAATTTGTTCGAGCAACGTCGTGCCGCTGCGCGGATGCCCGCCCAAAAAAGCGAGCCGGCCGGAATCCGGCGCGGGCGGCGTTTCCTGCTGCCAACGTTGAATCGTGCCGGGCTTCAGCGCCGCGAGCAATTCGCGGCGGCGCGCATCGGCCCGGTCATAATCCTGTTCAAGCTGTGCGGTGTTTGCCGTCAATCGCACAATTTTTTTCGCTTCCAAAAGTTGGCGGAAGGCTTCGGCATATTGTCCGGCTTCATCCAGGATTTCCGCGAGCAGATAACGGCTGGAAATTCGGACCTGCGAATCCGGCGAATCATGCTGGATCAAATCGCGCAACAAAGTTTCGGCTTCCGAGTTCTGTTCTTTCCGGTGCAAGAGCAGCGCCTTGACATACGAAGCATAGCCGTCTTGCGGATGCGCAGCGACACAGACTTCGGCACATTCCCAAGCCTTGTCGAGCTGACGATCTTTCTCGTGCCAGAGCGCGAGGCTGATTTGCGCGTGCGCGGAAGTTGGATCGGCGGCAACCGCCAGTTCAAAACAGCGGCGCGCCTGGTCCAGCCGCCGGAGCCGCTGATATTGCTGGGCGAGCAGAATCAACATCTGCACGTCCTGCGCGGACAATTCCATCGTGTGGCGGAACGCCTGGTCGGCGAGATCAAATTCCAACTCGCCCATCGCCGCCATGCCCAGTTCGAACCACAACTGCGCCACGCCGGGAAATTTTTTGACGATGTCCTGATAGCCCGCCAGCGCGGCGGCAAAGCGTTTGCCCATCAACTGCTGCTGCGTCTGCTGCCAGCGCACGGCTTCGCGCGGCGAGCTTTGCAGTTTTACCAGGTCGTTGCTCATTATTATTCGAGGAAGAAAACCTGATGAATCATCGCGCTCAATTGACGGGCGGACAGTGAAATTAGTTACGGGAAAAGTGCCGGCGGATGCGGCGACTACACACGGTTTTATTTGTCGCCACACCCGCCAGGCGCCCAGTTCTCATTGGGCAAGGCAAACGTAACGCACCGCGCGCAACTGGCAAGCGATTTTTGAAAAATAATTTTCGCCCGCATTATGGCTGCGCTTTTTGGCAAACCTGTTTACATTCGGCCCGGACAATTTCAAAAAAACATGCCGAAGCTACAGTGGAAACTCCGATTTGCTTGGTTCCTGCTCTGCGCCGTTTTTTTCGCCGACGTGACGGTTGGCCGGCCGGCGGACGCGTCCGGCTCGCCGTTCATCGTGGACTCGTGGAACAACAAGGAGGGGCTGCCGCAAAGTTCCGTCATTGCCATCGTCCAGACCCGCGACGGCTACCTCTGGCTGGGCACGCTTAACGGCCTGGTGCGCTTCGACGGCAGCCGCTTCGCCATTTTTGACGAGCACAACACGCCGGGTCTGGGCAGCGGACGCATCGTCCGGCTGTTTGAAGACAGCCACACGAATTTCTGGGTCGGCACCGACACGGCCGGCGTGGTGCTGATTGAAAATGGCCTGATAAAAAATTTCAGCGTCGGCCGGAGCGGTTACGAAGGCCGGTTGACTTCCATCTGCGAAGACTCCAACGGCGCGGTCTGGCTTTACACGGCCGACGCGCAGCTGGGCCGTTATCAAAACGGGAAGATGGACGTGCTCGACTTTCACATCCCGGCCCCGGCCATTTCACGGATGATCACCGCTGAAAAATCCGGTCCGATCTGGATTGCGGAATACGAGGCGGGCGGAAACAGCGGGCTGTTTTCCTTTCAACCGGCCAATTTCAATCCGCCGACGATGGCCATTGATCAAAGCATTTCCGCGCGGCAGCCGGATTTTATTCTGGCCAGCCAGCGCGGCGGTCTCTGGCGGCTGGTGGACGGTCGAGTCCAAAAATGGAATGCCGGCCGGCTTGAAACCGATTTGGGAAATTATCCCTGGGGCAACGCCACCGTCTTCGCGGCCTGCGAGGACACTGACGGCAACCTGATCGTTGGCACGCGGGGCGCCGGGGTTTTCTGGTATGCGCCCGACGGAAAATTCCGGCAGGTTTCCAAGGTTCAGGGATTGTCTGACGACAATGTGCTTTCGTTGTGCATGGATCGTGGCGGCAATCTTTGGGTCGGCACCGATGGCGGCGGCTTGAACCGCATCAAAAGAACAGTTTTCGAGACGCCAGACACCTTGCATCCGTTCACCGCCCAATCCATTTCCGAAGACGAGCACGACGGCATTTGGGCGGCGTTCAACGCGCATGGCGTAACTTTTTGGGGCACAAACGCGGCGCAGGATTTCGCCGTCGGCCTAGCTTCCAATGCCTGGTCGGTGCTGGTGGAGCGCAACCGGCAAATCTGGGCGGGCACGCGTTTCGAGGGGCTGTTTGAATTTCAAACGAACCGCTTTGTCCCGGCTGCCGGCGCACAAATACTCGGCCCGCAGATTTTCGCGCTGTTTGAGGATCGCGGCGGCCAGTTGTGGGCGGGCACGCAAAACGGCCTCGCGCGCTGGAACGGCCAGGACTGGAAACGGTTCACCACGCTCGACGGCCTTTCGGGCAACGTCGTCCGCGCCATCGCAGAAGATGCCGGCGGCAATCTCTGGGTCGGCACCGAGAACCAGGGCTTGAACTATTTCAAGGACGGAAAATCCATTTCCTACCAGGCGCAGGAAAACGGCCTGCCGGGCAATGACATTTCCTGTCTTTACGCCGAAACCAATCCTGTTTTGTGGGTCGGCACTTCCGGTCACGGGCTGGCGCGCCTGCAGAATGGAAAATGGATCCGCTATTCGACGGATGATGGACTCGCCAGCAATTTCATCTGTTACATCCTCGAAGACGCGGCGGGTGATTTGTGGCTCGGCTCGAACATGGGCCTGATGCGGATTCCAAAGAAGTCTCTGAACGATTTCGCTGACGGAAGGGTAAAAACCATTTCCTGCCGGACTTACACCGAAACCGACGGCCTGCCGACGCGCGAATGCACCGGCGGTTCGCAGCCCGCCGCGCTGCGCGCGAGCGACGGCCGGTTGTGGTTTCCCACGACCAAAGGTCTGGTCTCGGTGAATCCGGCCGAACTCAAACCGAATTTGCAGCCGCCAGTGGTCATGATCGAATCCGTGAAGGTTGACGGTCGCGAACAAAAAACCAACGCCCTGAATTCAGCGTGGGTGCAGGCGGTCGTCGTTCCGCCGGGACACGAACAACTGGAAATCAATTACACGGCCCTGAATTTTTCCGCGCCGGACGCGGTGCGTTTCAAATACCGGCTCGAAGGCCGTGATACCGCGTGGACAGACGCCCGCACCGAGCGCGTGGCCAATTACAGCAATCTCGCGCCCGGCCATTATCAATTCCACGTCATCGCGTTCAACGAAGACGGCGTGCCAAGCGAAACCGGCGGCGTGCTGGACATCACCGTCCAGCCGCAGTTCTGGCAGACGTGGTGGTTTCGCGCCGCCGGCATTTTGGTTCTCGGTGGCATTGTCATCGGCATTGTCCGTTACATTTCCACACAGAAACTGAAGCGCCAGGTGCAGTTGCACCAACAGCATGAGTCGCTGGAACACGAACGCGCCCGCATCGCCCGTGATTTGCATGACCAACTCGGCGCGAACCTGACGCAGGTGGCGCTGCTCGGCGAAATGGCGCAGGAAGATAAAAATTCCCCCGGCGAGATCGAATTGCACGCGCAGCAGATTTCCCACACCGCGCGCGAGACGACGCGGTCGCTGGATGAAATTGTCTGGGCGGTGAACCCGGCCAACGACACGCTGGAAGGTCTGGCTAATTACGCCTGCAAATATGCGCAGGAATATCTCGCGCTCGCCGGCCTGCGTTATCGCGCCGACGTGCCGGCGCATCTGCCCGCCAATGAAATTCCGCCGGAAGTCCGCCATAATGTCTTCCTCGCCTTCAAAGAATCGGTCAACAACGTGGTCAAGCACGCGCACGCCTCCGAAGCCTGGATTCGACTGCGACTGTCGCAGGAAAAATTTATTTTGGAAATCGAGGACAACGGGCGCGGCATGGCCGGCATGGATCCGAAAGCCGCGCAGATGCGCAACGGCCTACGCAACATGCGCAAACGCCTGACCGACATCGGCGGTGAATTTTCCATTGCGCCCGGCGCAAACGGCGGGACGCTGGTGCGCCTGACCGTGCCGGTTGGAAGCAAATGAAAAAGGCGGAATGAAGAATGAAGAAAAAATTAAGCGGTCGTGGTTGCGCTTGTTTCTGCCTTCTTCCTTCTGCATTCTTACTTCTGACTTTTAAAAATGCCCATCTCCGTTTCCATCGTCGAAGACAATGACCAATTGCGCGGGACGCTTGCGCGTGTGTTGAGCCGCGCCGA
>CAZIFP010000082.1:0-11072 GCA_964538105.1 uncultured Bifidobacteriaceae bacterium | reverse complement strand
GGCGTGCTGCTCGTCTTCGATTTGGGCCGCGCCAACCTGCCCTACATCATCCATTGGGATTACGCGCAAAAATACGAAATCGGCACGCTCAACCCCATCGTGGATTTTCTGAAGGACAAGCCTTACGAACATCGCGTCGCGCTGCTGCCGTTCCGCACGCCGGAGCAGTTTCAAGTTTTCGATGAACTCTACCGCATCGAATGGGCGCAGCACCATTTCCCGTATTACAACATCCAGTCGCTGGACATCGTGCAGATGTCGCGCATGCCGGCGGACCTGGCGGCCTTCGAGGGCGCGCTGGCGATGCGCGGCGACGCCGACAGCACATGGCTCCTGCCGCGCCGCTGGCAATTGACCAACACCCGCTACCTGCTCGGCCCCGCCGGTTATCTGGACGTGCTAAACAGCCAGCTCGACCCGGCACAACGGCGTTTCCGCATCGTCAAACGCTTTGACGTCGTCCTCAAACCGGGCGTCGAGGAGTTCCATCAACGGCTGGAGGAACTCACCGCCGTCCCGTCTGAAGACAACAACGGCAAATACACGACGTTTTGCAAAGATCTCGCGCTGTTTGAATTCACCGGCGCGCTGCCGCGAGCAAAGCTCTATTCCAACTGGCAGGTCAGCACCAACGACGAGGCCACGCTGAAACTGCTGGCTGACAAAAATTTTGATCCGCAACAAACCGTCCTCGTTTCCACGCCGCTGCCGGCAGCGACGGCAGTAAATCTGGCCACCGAAAATTCCGGCACCGTGGAATTCAAGAGTTACAAGCCGGCCGACATTGTATTCGACACCAAATCCGACATGGCGTCCGTGCTGTTGCTCAACGACAAATATGATCCAAGCTGGCATGTTTCCGTGGACGGCAAACCGGCGGAGCTGCTGCGCTGCAACTTCATCATGCGAGGCGTTTATCTGCCGCCGGGCAGCCACACCGTCGAGTTCCGGTTCACGCTGCCGAACAAGCCGCTTTACGTCACCATCACGGCCATGGTCGTCGGAGTTTTTCTGCTCGGCCTGTTGATATTTTTGGGAAAGCGCAAACCAACGACGGTTTAAGTCCAACCCATTTCTGAAAAATTATGCGCGTGGCTTATTATGCGGCGACCCTGCTGGAAATCGGCGCCGGGCTGGAAAAATACCTGATCGAAACCGCCCACGATCTTTCGGAAATGGAAAACGTCCACGTGGACATCTTCACGATGGACGACGAGTTCAACCTGAAATACGGCAGGCTGCACAATCTCTATATGGCGAAGAAATTCGACCCGAAGCTGCTGTATCGGGAAACGTTCGAATCCATCACGGCCAAGCTGGGCAAGGCGCGCTACATCAAATGTCGCAACTTCAAGGAGCTCGTCAGCCGGTTTCAGGATTACGACGTGATCTACTCGCGGAACGACATCACCGAGCCGTTTTTCTTCAAGTTCGTCATGGGCTACCGCAACTTGCCGCCAATCATCTTCGGCTGCCACATCCCGCACGTTTATCCCATCGCGGAACATCTCCACGCCAAGCTGCACAACCTGCTGTTCACCTCGCCGTTTTACAACTGGCTGGCCAGCGGCGTCAGCGCCTACCACGTCATCAACAATTCCACGCTGGGCATCCTGTCCCGGCAGTTTCCCAAGCGGCGCGTCCAAAAAATTTATTATCCGTTCGACTTCGACACGTTCGCGGCCAACGCGGACAAGTTTCCGTTTGCCGGAACTTTCGACAAGGGCAAGTTCAACATCGTCTGGATCGGCCGGCTGGTGGAGCAAAAAGGCGTGCACGATTTGGTGCGACTGATTGACCGGATCAATCCCGCGCACCGGGACCGCATCGTCTGGAACATCTGCGGTGACGGCGAACTCAAGCCGCTCGTGCTCGCGTGCCGCGACCGGTGGCCGAACGTGAAATTCTGGGGCCACGTCGCCAACCAGCAGGTCGCATCCGTTTATCGGCAGGGCGACCTCTTCATCACCACCGCCAAATGGGAAGGTTATCCTTACAACGTCCTGGAATCGCAGGCGCTCGGCCTGCCGGTCGTCGCGTTCGACATCGCCGGCTGCAATGACATGATTGAAAACGGCGTCAACGGTTTCGTGGTGAAAAACCTCGATGAATTCGCGGAAAAGGTGACGTTCTTTCTGCAAGGCAACAAATTGCCGCCCGGCGCGGCGACCCATCTGCGAAATAAAATCAATCCGAAGAAAATTTACGCCGAGCTGCTGGGTTTGTTTGAAGCCACGGTTGCCGACCGGGCGCGCAAAGACGGTGGCGGGAAATAAACGGTGGTCTAAATAATTTTGAGGAACCCTTCAGACGGAATTAAAACTCAAAGACCGGTCGGATGATCCAGAAAAGTCCACGGCACTTTGAATTTTTTGGAAAGCTCCGCCGCCAGCGCCTTCACGCCGAAAGTTTCCGTCGCGTAATGGCCACCGTAAAAAACGTTCAAGCCCAGTTCCTCGGCCAGCGCGAACGTCCAGTGCGGCCCTTCGCCGGTGATGAACGTGTCCACGCCCTCGGCGGCCGCCTGTTTCAATTCCGCACCCGCCCCGCCGGTCACGACGCCAATTTTTTTGCAGACACTTTTGCCGCCAGGAATGATTGTTGGTTTCACGCCGGTGGCTTTTTCCAACCTGGCCGCCAGCTCATTTCTGGAAATTTTTGTTTGTGATTTGAAACCGATGGTTTGCCCGTGGCTTTCAAAAAATGGTTTCAGGTTTTTCAAGCCCAGCGCGGCGCAAAGCCGGGCGTTGTTGCCGAGCCGGGGATGCGCGTCGAGCGGCAGGTGTGAGCTGTAAACCGCCAGATTGTTTTCCACGAGCAACCGGAGCAGATCGTAATTTTTCCCCGTCCACGGTTGGCGCGGACTCCAAAACAAACCGTGATGGACAATGAGCAGATCGGCTTTCGCGGCGATGGCAAGTTTCACCGTGGTCAGGCTCGCATCCACCGCCGCCGCGAGGCGGGTGACGGCGCCGGAATTTTCCACCTGCAATCCGTTCGCTGCGCCGTCGTAATCCCCGATTTCGGCGGTGCGCAGATTCCGGTCGCAAAAAGCGACGATGTCAGCGAGCGAAGCTTTTGGCATTTGCGTTTTATTATCACCGCCGCCCCGTTTTTGGCGAACCAATTTTTGCACCAGGCTGCCAACCGATCTGCTGAAATTAATTTCTTCGCCCGGCTTAAAGTTCCGACAATGATTTCGCGCAGGCGATATTGACCGCTTCGCGCGAAATACTCGCCACCAGCTGCCCTTCGGTCGGCGTCACGGTCCAATCCGCATGCTGGAACGGAATGCAGTTGCCCGGCTGGTTGGAATGCATGATGACCACAACGCGTTTACCCAGGGCGAGCGCCAGATGCGGCATGCCGGTGTCGCCGCCCAAAACGACCGTGGATAATTTCATCAATCCGGCGGAAACCAGCAGCGGCACGCCGGCGGACACGACAAAGCCCGCCGCGCGCGCCGGCTCGAGCGCTGCGCGTTCGCCCGGACCACCGCCGAACAGCACCTGCAACCCGCGCTCGCGCCAGTGCCGGGCCACGGCCAGATAGCCGGCCAGCGGCCAGTTCTTGCCGGGCGAACTGGTGAACGGCTGGATGAACAGCGTGCGCTGGTCCGGCAGCAATTGGTTCGCCGCGAAAAAATCGAGCGCCGATTCCAGCGCATCGTCCGGCAGGTTGAATTCATTGCGGACGGTTCTGGTTTCCAGGCCGCACTGGCGCAGGAGAAAAAGATTCCAGTCAATCGGGTGCAGGCCGTAATCGCGCGTCACGCTGCGGGTGTAGGCCCAGCGCCGGCCTTTGTTGTAAACACTGCCCCAGCGTTGCGGCGCGCCGCTGCACCAGGTCAACGCCGCCGTCTCGACGTAGCCCTGCAAATCCACCGCCAGCGAAAACTTTTTGCGGCGCAAACGGCGGATCAACCCGGCGGTGGCGCAAAGAATTTTCCACGGATTGCCGCGCCGGTAAAGACCGCGATCCACCTCGATGATTTCGTCCACCGCGCTGAAACCCCGCAGCAGGCCGGCGTTTTCGCACGAGGTGAGGAAGACAATTTTCGCGTCTGGAAAATTTTCCCGGATCTGCCAGACCGCCGGCAAGGTGAAAATCACGTCGCCGATGGACTTGAAGCGGACGAACAAAATGTGGGGCGGTTCCGTTTTGTGCGTGAGGACGAGCATTAAGAATAATGTGCGGCATGGACGCCGGACTGTCGAGACCACGATGCGGCGGCGGACCGAAACCCGAGTTGAGTTCCGAAATTTGCCTCAGCAAGCTCCCGCGCCGAGCGATTCCAAAAGCACCCGCCGATAGGCTTCGCGGGAGTAACGCCGGGCGTAAGTGAGGGCTGAGGCGGAAAACTCACCGGCTTCTTTTGGCGAAAATGCGGCCGCCTGCCGGATTTTTCCGGACAATGTCTTTTCATCGCCGGAAGGAAACAGCAGGCCCAGGCCTTGCTCGCGGGTCAGCCGGCCCAGCAATTGTTCGTCCGAGACGATGACCGGTTTGCCCGCCGCCATCGCGCGCGAAAGCACCCCGCTGGTTCCAAAATGATTCAGATAAGGCAGCAGCACGACGTCGCTGGCGGCAAAGCAGTTTTTTTCTTCCGCCACCGAAACGTAACGGTTGATGAGACTGGCGCGGCCTTGGAGAACAAGCTGATCGAGTCCGCTGGCTGTTTCGCCCGCGGGATTTTGCTGGCCGGCGCAAAGCAGAAACGCCGGGGAATCTGCGGGCAAATCGAGCATGGCGCGCACGGCCAGATGCAATCCCTTGCGCCGATAGCCACCACCGTAAAACAGAAAAATCTTTTTTCCCTCCGGAATATTCAGCGCCTGCCGCGCCGCGCGACATTCGCCGTTGTAACCTGCCGGACACGGGTCGGGCAGGAAGAAAAACGGCGCGGCAGGAAGCTGTTTTTTCAAATCCTGCGCGAGATATTCATCAACGAAGAGAAGCTGTCGCAACCAGCCTTGGCGAATCAACCGTCGGAATCCCGGCTGCTTGAGCCAGCGGTCAGGCGACCAGTTCGGTGCGCCCAAAAAACGCGGGCGATGATAAATGCCGCCCATCCGCCCACGCAATTCGTCCGGAGGAAAAAGGCCGAAGGTGGCGCGGCGCCAGCAGTGCGAGGCGATTTCGTCAAACGCGCACAGGAAAACACTGGCTGCGCCGCTTTCGCGAAGGCAATGGGCTACAGAACCCATTTTCCGGTCGCCATGCCGCCGACCCTTCGCGTCGAAGGCATTGACGAGTTTGATCTCCGGCAGAAGCCCGCCGAGCTGCTCGCGGACTTTTGGCGCATTCTCCGGCCGCAAGTCCGCGGCCAGCGTCAGTTGCAGGCCGGCGGACAGCAGGTCTTCGGTGATGAAGCGCAGCCAGCCCAGATGATGACCTTCGGTGCGCGGCTCGTAGAGCAGGAGATGTTGGCGGGGCGTCACGGCGCGGATTTGTTTTGCAACTCCCAAAGCTTGGCGTATTTCAGAAACGTGTAATAGGCATGCAGCGTGCTGACCAGAAAGCCGACGGTGCCTTCGCGGAAACCCTGCTGCGCAAAATATTTTTTTGCGAACGCGCCTGCCGGGTTCAGCGCGAGCTGGCGAAAACCGGCGCGGCGGCCCGCTGCAAAATACCGCTTCGCCATCAATGTGGTGTAACGGTCGGTTTTGGAGAGCACCACCGCCAATGTCGGCCAGGGATGCTGCAGGATGGCGTTGCTGAAATGTCCGACCACGCCGGAACATTCAAAACCTTCATGCACCAAGTCCTCGCGGTAACGGAACTGGCGGCGGTCGAACACCTGCGGCTGGCGATAGTCGGGATACAGGCCGCAGTGATGGACAGGATGTCCGAGGAAAAAATTTCGGCGGGGCACAAAATACGCCGCGCATTTTGGTTCGACCAGTTTTTGCCTGACTTCTCCGGCAAATTCCGGCGTGCTGCGCTCGTCGGAATCTATGCTCACGACCCAGTGGTGCTTGAGCAGTGCGAGCGCGTCGTTGCGCAGTTTCCCAAAGCCCTCGAATTTCACGTTCACATGCCGTGCGCCGAACTGCGCGCAAACTGCCGCCGTGTCGTCGGTGCTGAACGAATCCACCACCACCACTTCATCCGCCCAAGAAGCCGTCGGCAGCACTTCGCGAAGGTTTTGCGCTTCGTTGAACGCGATGATGTAGAGACTGACAAGTTCGGCCATTTCCTAAATAAACCTGTTCGGCGTAATTAAGCAAGCCAGCCCGACCGCCGACGTCAAAAAAATTCCGCGCGGCCACCCAGCCTTTTTTCCAACAGGGTGCGGCCGAAGCGCATTAGCTCCGAGCGCTTCCACCATGCGCCGCGCACAGTTTGTTTGACTTGGTGGATTTTGCGCCGGGGCCAGGTCTGGCCGGTTTTGCGCCGATAATAAGCCCGATCACCCAGCGATTTGTGCGGCCGGCCGCTTTTGGCCTGGATGCTCTTTTGCGTGATGGAGCCGAAATGATGCAGGAACGCGCGACCGGTCATGGCCAGCCGGAACCCCGCACCGCGCGACCGGCGGAAATATTCATCGTCCTCGTAGCCGCCAAGTTTTGGATCACTGTCGAAATAACCGATAGACTCAAAAACGCGCTGATGCACCATGAAACAGACGCCGTGCGCGACGTTGCGACGCTGTGCATCTTTCAGCCGGCGCATGAAATCCGCCGCGTGCGCCGGAAAATCATAATCCACCTCGCCTTCGCACATCGCGGGACTGACGATGTCGAAATTCTTCTCTTCGGCGAAACTGATAAGTCCTTCGATGCAGCCCGGCGGCACAAGCACGTCATTGTTCATCACAATCGTCCAGGTCATGCCGGACAGTTTCGCGCCCTGCGTCCAGGCAAAGCCGCAGCCGCGGTTTTCGGGATTATTGATCGTGCGGATTTGCGGGCGGTTGGCGAGAAATTCCGCCGTGCCGTCGGTAGAGGCATTGTTGACGATGATGATCTGGCCGTCCGCCACGCCCGCGCGGTTCAGGCTGTCCAGACATTGACGGGTGTAGTGGAGCTGGTTGAAGACCGGGATGACCAGCGAGATGTTACTGAGGGCGCTCATGAAATTCGGCGACCCGAAACTACCCTGCCAGAATTGTTGCAGCAAGACTGATTCAATTCCTAATCACCTGCGAATTGGCCACCTGGGCTCCGTTTTCTTGTGGTCATTTTGTTTGCCGGCTGGTAACGAATACCCGCGTTGGGGTCAAGCCACACGAAATGCGCTTCCACAACCCGGATGAAGAATAATTTAAGTCAGAGCCCCGGCGGAACACAGACGGTCAAAGTCAGCGTTTTGGTGCCGGTGTTTAACGGCGCGAAATTCTTGAAGGAATGTCTTGAATCCATTCTCGGCCAGGATTATCCGTTTCTGGAAATCTTGCTGGCGGACGACGGTTCGACGGACGGTTCCATTTCGGTGCTGGAGGATTATGCCGCGAGAGACCCACGCATCCGGTGGTGGAGAAACCCGCAGAACCTGGGGTTGGCGGAAAACTGGAACGGCCTGCTGCAGGCAGCACGGGGAGAATATGTCAAATTTGTTTTTCAGGATGACAAACTGGTTTCTGCCGCGGCCCTGACCCAGATGGCACAAAGGCTGGAGGCACATCCGGAGGTGGCGCTGGTGGGATCCGCATCTTACATTATTGACGCGAAATCGCGGATGTTGGAATTGCGCAACTACTTCAAGGCCGGTGTTCACGATGGCCTGCAGTTGATGGTGCGCTGTCTGGAGCAGCCGGGCAACCTGATCGGCGAGCCGTCGGTGGTCATGTTTCGCCGGACATTGGCACGGCAGGGGTTTGACCGGCAATTGCAACAGTCGCTTGATCTGGACATGTGGTTTCAGTTGCTGGAACAGGGACAATTTGCGTATGTGGCCGAACCCTTGTGCGCGTTTCGCCAACACGCCGCCCAGCAAACCCAAGTGAATCTCACGAGCGGCGCGGCCGCCAACGACGACGTGATTTTGTTTTCGCGGTGGCTGGCCCGGCCGTGGCTGGCAAAGATCATGACGCGGCGAATGAATTTTGCATTGGCACATGCCTTGCGTCGCCAGCGCAATCCTGCAGCGCGTATTTTGGGTGGCGAACTCCATGAGAAAATGGGAGCCGGCTGGTATGCGGCATTTTGGCTCTTGCGGAAAATATGTCGTCCAGTCGAAAAACTAAAACGCAAATTGAAGTTGAAGCTATGGCGGTCAACCCGCGGCCTGATTTTGAAAGATATTGTCAAAACATGAGCAACCCCAAAGTCAGCGTGCTGGTGCCGGTATATAATGGTGAAAAGTATTTGAGGGAGTGCCTCGATTCCATCCTGGCACAAGATTATGCCAGTGTGGAAATTTTGGTTGCTGATGATGGTTCCAATGATGGTTCCGCAGCACTGCTGGCCGATTACGCGGCGAGAGACCCACGCATTCGTTGGTGGAAAAACCGCCGGAATCTGGGTTTGGTGGAAAACTGGAACTGCCTGCTGCAAGAAGCTCGTGGTGAATATATCAAATTTGTTTTTCAGGATGATAAATTACTTTCAACTCTGGCGGTAAGTGAGATGGCTCAGGCGCTGGATGACCAGCCCGGCGTTACCTTGGTGGCCTGTGCGTCATATGTGATTGATGCGCTTTCGCAAGTTTTGGAAAAGCGTGATTACTTCCGGGCGGGCATCAGCAACGGCGGGCAAATAGTGGTGCGCTGTCTGGAACAGCCGGGCAATCTGATCGGCGAGCCCTCGGTGGTCATGTTTCGCCGATCTCATGCCACTGATGGTTTTGATCCCCAATATCGGCAGATCGTTGATCTGGAGTTTTTCTTCCGCCTGCTGGAACAAGGTGATCTTTGGTATATCCGCAAACCGCTGGCGGCTTTTCGGCGACACCCCAACCAAGAGACCGTAAAAAATCATTGCAGCGGAATTGCGGACAAGGAGGATTTATCGCTGATGCGAAAATGGTTTGCCAAACCGTGGCTCAAGGAACGCGCCACCCGCCAGATGCTGTTCATGCAAATGCGGCATCTCCAAAAACTTTATGGCGAGGAAGCGGATGAGTTGACGTCGGAAATGATGCGCCGGCTTGGCAAAGGATGGTTTGTGCTTTATGGGCTGAAGCGAAAAATCAGCCGGCCACTTAAAAAGGCAGCCGGCCAGACCAGGTCGTATTTTCAAACGATTTCTGCCGGGAAACCCGGCTGAACTTTTTATTATCTATTAGTTATAGAAGGACAAACGAGAAAGAACTTGTTGGCCGACAATATTTATATTAAGACCTTTATGCAAGTAGTTTCTATGACAGCCCCAAAAGCCAGCGTTCCAACTCCGGAAAACCATGGCGCAGAACTTTCGTCCAGAGGGCAATCGAAATTGAAGTTTGATTTCGTAAGAGAAGCGCCTCTCGACCCACAAGTCCGATATACACATCGCTATTCCATTTGCACACTCGTCACGCAAATAGCCGAATACGAGGAAATGGTTGATTCCTTTCTCCGTGCCGGTTTTAGTCCCGACATTTGCGAGTATTTGTTCATAGACAATTCCAAGGGCAACAAGGCGGATGCTTACCAAGCATACAATGCGTTTCTCGCCAGCGCACGCGGGGAATACATCATCCTTTGCCATCAGGACGTGGTCTTGTTGAAGGAGGGAATCCAAAAACTCAACGGGTGCATCGGAGAACTGGATAACATTGACCCTGCATGGGCCGCGCTTGGAAATGCCGGCGGGGTTAAGTTAGGAAAGGTAGCATTGCACATTACCCATCCCGACGGCGAACAAAATGCGGGCAGCTTGCCAGCAAAGGTTCAGAGTCTGGATGAAAATTTCATTCTGGTCAAAAACTCTGCCAACCTCTGCGTTTCTCACGATCTTTCCGGCTTCCATTTATATGGCACGGACATCTGCCAGATGGCTCGCTTTGCGGGTAGGACTTGTTGGGTGGTGGATTTCAATCTTCTTCATAAGAGCGAGGGAAAACTGGACTCCCATTTTCATAATCTTCGCAATCAGATGGAAGCCAAACAACGAAAATTTCGCGCTGAAAACTTTGTGCAAACCACCTGCGTCCTGCTTTGTTTTTCCGGTTCGTGGTATGAGCGGGGAAAGGTGCAGTTCAACCGGATTTATAATGCCAGAAAGAATGACCCTGGTGTCAGTGATCAAACCAGAATAATGTTTGAATCTCTTGGTTTTTGGTCTTATGCGTTTTTCTGGACTTTGTATAAGGTATTCAACCCTTTTAAAAAACTATGGATAAGCGCAAGAAGGCGCATCGGCAAAGTGTGAAAAAGCTGCAAGTTTTGATAGCAACGGAAACAAAACTCCCAAAAACCATCTTATGACAGTCCCTAAAGTCAGCATCCTTGTTCCAACATACAACTATGCGCGATATTTACCGGAGGCAATTGAGTCCATACTTGAACAGGACTTCCAGAATTTTGAACTGCTCATCAGCGACGACTGTTCCACTGACAATTCCGCCAAGGTGATTGCGACCTATGCCGCCAAGGACAATCGAATTCGCTTTCAGATTCATTCCACAAATCTGGGCATGGTGCAGAACTGGAACTGGTGCTTGTCACAGTCCCGTGGAGAATACATCAAGTATCTTTTTGGGGACGACAAACTGGCCGACCGACAGGCGCTCACAAAATTAACCATGTTAATGGAAACACACCCCTCTGTTATATTGGCTGCTTCGGCGCGCAATATTATTGATGATAATTCCAAGGTTGTGGATGTTTGGAATCATCTGGGTTCATATGAATTACATCAAGGGATTAAAATCATTGCACACTGCTGGGGAAAAAATGTCAGCAATCTGATTGGTGAACCTTCGGCTGTGATGTTCCGCAAACGCGACGCGACGCGCGGTTTTGACATCACCTACCGGCAACTTGTGGACTTGGAGATGTGGTTTCATCTGCTGGAAAAGGGCGACTTTGCCTATACTACGGAAGCTTTGTGTTGCTTCCGGCGACACGAACAACAGCAGACGAAAGTCAACGATAATAATAAGTTGTCCGAGCGGGAGACTTTGCGGCTTTTTAATGATTATTCCCA